>NZ_WKDV01000099.1:0-1308 GCF_021605825.1 Pseudomonas sp. PA-6-3C | reverse complement strand
CCGGTATGACTCACCCACATGGGTTACAAATCAGTTCACGCACATAGGTAACAGTTTTTAACTGGCAGGGTCGATTTCGTGAGGATCTGACCATGCCCTGGAAAGAGCTGAAACCTATGGACCTCAAAGTGATGTTTGTCGCTGAATACCTGACTGGAAAACACAGCCTTAGCCAGCTATGTCGAGACTATGAAATCAGCCGAAAGACCGGCTACAAGTGGATCGAGCGATACAAAGCAGAAGGCCCCAGCGGGCTTGATGAGCGTAGTCGCCGTCGGCACCACCAGACTTATGTGGTGCCTTTGACGGTAAAGCAGGCGATTATCGAACTTCGTTCTATAGGCGAGACAATCCCTGGTCCGAAAAAGATCCAGAGTGATTTGATAAGGCGTTTTCCTGACCAGGATCCGCCCTCGAAAACGACTATTTATAACGTCCTCAAAGCAGCCGATCTGATCACGCCGCGACCCCTGCGGCCAAAGGTTGCTGTCTATCCAAAACCGTTACGTAAGGCAGATGTACCTAATCAGCTTTTCAGCGCTGACTACAAAGGCCAGTACCTGACAGGTGCGGGCGTATGGTGTTATCCGCTAACAATCATGGACCATGCCAGTCGCTTCTTGCTTGCCTGTCAGAGCATGCCCAGCACCAATTTCAAGGAGACCCAAGAGACGTTCGAACGGGTGTTTCGCGAGTATGGTTTGCCTGAGCGGATCCGTACTGACAACGGAGTGCCGTTTGCCAGCACAGGGCGCGGAGGGCTGTCACAGTTGTCGATCTGGTGGCTACGGCTGGGGATCATTCCAGAGCGTATCGAGCCTGGTCGGCCAGACCAAAATGGCCGGCACGAGCGTATGCACCGAACACTGAAAAGCACTTTGCCCAATCCACCTGCGGTTGCTTGGGAGTCTCAGCAGAAACACTTTGATCGTTTCATACAGCACTACAATTACGAGCGAGGGCATGAAGCGCTGAGCCAGAAAACACCGGCTTCATGCTATTCACCTTCACCTCGAGCCTATCCTGAGAAACTGCCGGAGATGGGTTATGCAAGTCATATTGAGTGTTACCGGACTGACTCAAACGGGATGATTTATCGGTCAGGTCTGCGGATTTATGTGGGGCATTTACTGAAATACCAGACTATTGGAATGGAGATGCTGAGCGACGATGTGTGGGCTGTTATTTTCGGCCCAGTGATCCTCGGACAAGTGGATGCGAGGAATGCAGACAAGGACGGCTATATTTCACTCAAAGTGTTACCTATGTGAATGCACTTTTGTGTAACCCATGTGGTTGTCCCGTACA
>NZ_WKDV01000098.1:0-1469 GCF_021605825.1 Pseudomonas sp. PA-6-3C | reverse complement strand
AGCCATGCCTTTCAAGGTCTTGGTTTAAAATCCCCTAATCAATTCAGTCAGGACGACGAAGCTATGTGGGAAAAGGTTTTAGAACGGTTTGAAAAACAAGCACCAGCCAGTGTCATGACCAAGCTGGTCTTGGAGCAGGCCGTAGATGCCAAGTGGGTAGACAAGGTGTTCGATGATCATCGCCAGCGTCAGTACTCCCGTGAGCTTTTGTTTTCAACCGTTGTTGAGCTGATGTCCCTTGTTTCATTGGGCTTGAGGCCGTCATTACACGCGGCGGCGCGCAAGATGGAGGGCCTTTCGGTCAGCCTTGCAGCCCTCTATGACAAGATCAAGCGAACCGAACCCGAGCTTCTGCGCGCCCTCATTTCGGGCAGTGCCGAGCGTTTGATACCGACCGTAGAAACGCTTGGCCATTCATCGATCCTTCCCGGTTGGCAGTTGCGTATTGTTGATGGCAACCATCTGCCGGCCACTGAAAAACGTCTAGGTGCTCTGCGCAATGAGCGCGGCGCAGCACGTCCAGGATTTTCAGTAGTTGCCTACGATCCGGATCTGGATTTAGTCGTTGATCTTCAGCCGTGGGAAGATGCCTACGCCAGTGAGCGAGTCAGTGTTTTACCGCTACTGGCCCGCGCATGCGCGGGCCAATTGTGGATGGCTGACCGGCTCTATTGCACGCTGCCCGTCTTGCAAGCCTGCGAGGACACGGGGGCTTCGTTCATCGTTCGCCAACCCAGCAAACATCCACGACTCGTCCAAGAAAGTGAGTGGCAAGATTCAGGAGCAGTCGATAGCGGCACCGTTCGCGAACAAATCATCGAAGTGACCAGTGGCCGCCGCTGGAGACGCGTTGAATTGAGCCTGCAAACAGCGAATGACTCAGGTGATGTGGTGATGTGGTTCTGGAGCAATTTGCCCGACACCATCAGTGCTCAACAGATAGCTGATTTGTACCGTCGTCGCTGGAGTATTGAAGGCATGTTCCAACGCCTTGAATCGGTACTGGAGAGTGAAATCACAAGCTTTGGCAGCCCGAAAGCTGCGCTGCTGGGCTTTGCCTCGGCGGTGCTGGCTTACAACGTTTTATCGGTTCTCAAACGTAGTGTTGAGCAGGCGCACCGGGAAACACAGCCAGAGGGTTGGGAAGCTTCGATTTTCCACTTGGCGGTGCATGTTCGCAGTGATTATCAGGGTTTGCAGATCGCATTGCCTGCGGAAAATTTCCCCCTTGAAAAGACCTCGCAAGGGCTGGCAGAGCGATTACTGGCCCTGGCGAGGTTGATCAAACCCAAGTCCGTCGCAAAGAGCCCTCGCGGCGCCAAAGTCGCTAAACCCAAGGAGTGGCTGGAAGGTAAGGCGGCACGGGCGCATGTCTCAACAGCTCGGGTGCTTAAGGCTGCCAAGGCGGATAAACAGGCCTAAACATGACGTTAAACGGACTCTTAAACATAGACCTTGAAAGGCATGGC
>NZ_WKDV01000096.1:0-1962 GCF_021605825.1 Pseudomonas sp. PA-6-3C | reverse complement strand
TGGGGGGGCCCAAAGCCCCCCGCGGCGTTTGCGTTTTGCCCCGCGGAAACCCCCGCCGATGCCGACAGATTTTCCCCACCCCGCGCCGCGGGTGGGGGACCCGCCTGTGCCTGTACCGCCGCCACCGCCTGTGGTCGAGCCACCACCGCCGGTAGTCGATGAGTTGGCCGCCAAACCAGCGCCGCCCAAACCTGTTCCAAAACCCAAGCCGAAGCCGGTGCCAAAACCTGAACCCAAACCTGTGCCAAAAGCGGTCGAGCAACCGCCTGTGCCACCGAAGCCTGCGCCTCCAGCGCCAGCAGCGGCACCTTCACCTGCGCCGGTGACACCTGCTTCGGCCAACGCCGCGTACTTGAAGAAACCGGCGCCGGAGTACCCGTCACTGGCCCAGCGCCGTGGTTGGGAAGGCACCGTGCTGTTGCGCGTGCATGTGTTGGCCAGCGGTAAGCCGGGTGAGGTCCAGGTCCAGAAAAGCAGCGGTCGCCAGCAACTCGACGACGCCGCATTGACCGCCGTGAAGCGTTGGAGCTTCGTGCCGGCCAAGCAGGGCGATGTGGCCCAGGACGGCTGGGTCAGCGTCCCGATCGATTTCAAGATTCACTAACGATTCGGCAGCGGTGTGTTGGACACGCCGCCACCTGCACAGAGGGAAAACATCATGGCATTAGCATCTCCACTTGAATCCATCGAAAGCGCGGTAATCTGGCTGCTGGTGGTCTTTTCGGTCGCCACCTGGGGCCTGGCGTTGTTGAAGGGCGTGCAGTTCGGGCGCCTCAAAGCGCAGGATCGCAAGTTTCACAAACAGTTCTGGGCGGCGTCGAGTCTCGATTCCGCCGCTGAGCTGACCGAGACCCAGCCCGGCGCCGCAGCCCGTGTAGCCCAGGCCGGTTATGCCGCGATCCAGGTCGGCGATGCCCCGCACGCAGCAGACTTGAGCCAGGCCATCAATCACCAGGACCGCCTTGAACGTGCCCTGCGCCAGCAGATCGTGCGTGAGCGCCGCTCTCTGGAAACCGGCCTGGCCGTGGTCGCCAGTATTGGCAGCACCTCGCCGTTTATCGGCCTGTTCGGCACCGTGTGGGGCATCATGGAAGCCCTCAAAGGCATCAGCGCTGCCGGCTCGGCCAGCCTGGAAACCGTCGCAGGTCCAATTGGTGCGGCATTGGTCGCCACCGGTGTGGGTATCGCGGTCGCAGTGCCGGCGGTACTGGTCTACAACTACTTCCTGCGTCGCCTCAAGCTCACGGCAGCGGACCTGGATGACTTCGCCCACGACTTCTACAGCCTGGCGCAGAAGAATTCCTTCCGCGTGCTGCTGCACCCTACGCTGACCAAAAGCGCGGCAGGCACCGCGCAAAAAGTGAAGGAGGCGTCCTGAAATGGCCTTCTCCACGCAAGACAGTGATGAGGTGCTGAGCGAGATCAACGTCACGCCGCTGGTGGACGTGATGCTGGTGCTGCTGGTGGTGTTTATCGTCACCGCGCCGTTATTGACCAATTCGATCCCGATCAACCTGCCCAAGACCCAGGCCGTAGCCCCGGTGGAGCAGAAAGACCCGCTGGTGGTAAGCATCGACGGCGCCGGCAAATTGTTTATCAACAAGGACGAAATCCAGTCCGACCTGCTCGAGTTCAACCTGCAGGCGGCCAAGGCCAAGGACCCGGAGGTGCGGGTGCAGCTGCAGGCCGATGATGGTGTGAATTACGGCGAAGTGGCGCGAGCCATGGCGTCTATCGAGCGCGCAGGCATCACCAAGCTGTCGGTGATTACTGCACGTTAAGTTTCAAAAGCCTCGACAATTTTTTGGCCGTCTCCTTGGCAGGGTGCGGCCTTTTTTTTGCCTGGTATTTACCTGATTTCCACTGTGCAACCCGGTCCATGTGGGAGCTGGCTTGCCTGCGATAGCGGTCTCTCAGTTACAGATGTATCGACTGACCCACCGCTATCGCAGGCAAGCCAGC
>NZ_WKDV01000095.1:0-2151 GCF_021605825.1 Pseudomonas sp. PA-6-3C | reverse complement strand
CACAGGGTTTACCTGGCGCCTGAAGACCGTATTCATCAGCCACAAAAAAAGCCCCGACTCGCAAGAGCCGGGGCTTTTTGTTGGTGCGCTACAACGGCTTAGCCGTTGAACACATCATCCACGCTTTTCAGCGGGTAGTGCTTCGGATACGGCAGGGTAGCCACACCGGTCTCGATCGCGGCTTTGGCCACGGCATCCGAGATCAGGGTGATCAGGCGCTTATCCATTGGTTTCGGGATGATGTACTCACGACCGAATGCCAGTGGGGCACCACCGTAGGCATCGCAGACGTCCTGAGGTACCGGCAGCTTGGCCAGTTCACGCAGGGCGTTGGCGGCAGCCACTTTCATCTCTTCGTTGATGCGCTTGGCGCGAACGTCCAGGGCACCACGGAAGATGAACGGGAAGCCCAACACGTTGTTGACCTGGTTCGGGTAGTCCGAACGGCCGGTGGCCATGATCACGTCGTTGCGAGTGGCGTGGGCCAGCTCAGGCGAGATCTCCGGATCCGGGTTGGAGCAGGCGAACACGATCGGGTTGGCCGCCATGGACTTCAGGCCTTCGGCGCTCAGCAGGTTCGGGCCGGACAGGCCAACGAACACGTCGGCACCGTCGAGGGCGTCAGCCAGGGTGCGCTTGTCGGTGGCGTGGGCAAACATCGCCTTGTACTGGTTCAGGTCGGTACGCTCGGACTGAACAACGCCCTTGCTGTCGACCATGAAGATGTTTTCCAGCTTGGCGCCCATGCTCACCAGCAACTTCATGCAGGAGATGGCCGCAGCACCAGCGCCCAGGCAGACGATCTGGGCGTCAGCCAGGGTTTTGCCAGCGATTTCCAGGGCGTTGATCATGCCGGCCGCCGTCACGATCGCGGTGCCGTGCTGGTCATCGTGGAATACCGGAATGTCGCACTGTTCGATCAGGGCCTTTTCGATCTCGAAGCACTCAGGTGCCTTGATGTCTTCCAGGTTGATGCCACCGAAAGTGATGGAGATGCGCTTTACAGTGTCGATGAAAGCTTGCGGGCTTTCGGAATCGACTTCGATGTCGAAAACGTCGATGCCGGCAAAGCGCTTGAACAGCACGCCCTTACCTTCCATGACTGGCTTGGAAGCCAATGGGCCGAGGTTGCCCAGGCCGAGAATCGCGGTGCCATCGGAAATCACTGCAACCAGGTTGCCTTTGCCGGTGTACTTGTACGCCAGTTCAGGGTCGCGGGCGATTTCACGTACGGGCTCGGCAACGCCAGGGCTGTAGGCCAGCGACAAGTCGCGGGCAGTGGCAGTGGCTTTGGTGAGCTCTACACTCAGCTTTCCTGGACGAGGATGGGCGTGATATTCGAGAGCGGCAGTTTTCAAATCAGACATATCGGCATTCCGCTTTTACTGTTGGTCGACGGACCGCCGAGGATACGCGTGTGAGAAAGTCCCCACAAGACTGGTCAGTCACTGCCGTCAAGGGCCGCGCACTACGACTTTCGGCCAAGAGCCACGGGATACAAGGGCTTAACTGTTCACAATTACGATAAAAAATGTCTACAATTATTTTATTAAAATCGCTTTGAGTGCAGCACGGTCAAATCGCAGGCACAAAAAAGGCGCCCACAAGGGGCGCCTTTTTCAACAGCTTGCAAAAACCCTGGGGGCTTTTGGGCCTTACTCTGCAGCAGCAGGCTTCTTGCCGAAAGCACCAAAGCGATCTGCGAAGCGCTGTACACGGCCGCCGGTGTCCAGAGTTTTCTGCTTACCGGTGTAGAACGGGTGGCACTCGTTGCATACGTCAGTACCCAGTGGCTTGCACAGGTTCGAACGCGTTTCGAACTTGTTGCCGCAGCTGCAGGTTACTTCGATAGTTTCGTACGCTGGATGGATATCGGCTTTCATGGTGACTTCCTCGGGCTAGCGTGCCGCCACTCGACACTATTGTCGAATACCGCACGTAATTAGGCCGCGGATTCTACCAGACCTTTTTAAACGCGCAAGCGGCGCCTCCCGTGCTTTGCCTACATAAAAGCCCCTTTCATCAGAAAAACCCAACACACCACCGCCCATCTGCAAGGCCGTACTTTTTTGTGGCGAGCAGGCTTGCCCTGCACTGGGCTGCGCCCGCTCTCGCCACCAACCCGCCGGCCCCCCGAGAGCCGCCTGACGG
>NZ_WKDV01000094.1:0-2394 GCF_021605825.1 Pseudomonas sp. PA-6-3C | reverse complement strand
CTCTCCTGCCGCAAATCCTTCACCGCCTCAAACGTCACCGCCCCACCACTGACAATCGCAATATCCCCGCCACTGTCGAGCTTCGCCGCTTGATACTTCTGGTCCCCGCCGCTCTGCAACGTCAGGTTGCCGCCGGTCTTGATCTCACTCCCCACATTCGTCACCTGGGTGACTTCATCGCGCTGGGTTTTCTTGCTGCCCCAACCGCCCTTTTTGCTCATGTCGTACAGCGAATAGTTGCTGTCTTGCGCGGCCAGCAGGCTCAGTTCGTTGTCGGCGTGTACGTAGGCTTCGTTGCCGGCGCTGATTTTGCTGGCGACCAGGGTCAGGTCGGTGCCGGCGATGGCGATGAGGTCGCCGCCGGCTTTGAGTTCGGCGCTTTGTTGGGTGACGGTGTCGAGTTGGGTGGTGGTTTTGGTGCCGCCTTTTTTGCCTTTGGAGTAGTCGTGTTGTTCGTTGGCGGCGGCGGCCAGGGTCAGGTTTTCGCCGGCTTTGACGCTGAGGTCTTTGGCGGCGCTGACGGTGCTGGCGACCACGGCGATGTCGCGGCGGGCGTCGATGGCGAGGTTGCCGCCCACGTCCACGTTCGAGCCGTATTGCAGGGTGGTTTGCTCGGTGCCTTTGACGCGGCGGCGTTGGTAGGCGTAGTCGTCCTGTTCGGTCTGGCTGGCGATCACCACGTCGCGCCCGGCGGTCACGCTGGCGTTGCCACCGGCCTTGAGGTCGCTGCCGACGTTAAGTACATCGCGCCCGGCGTTGAGCTTGAGGGTGTCGGTGGCTTCGAAGCGCGAGGCGTCGCTGGCCACGTCGTTGCGCAGTTGGTAGCCCTCGCCTTCCTGCTTGAAGGTGGTGACGGTGCGCTCGTTGAGGATGTCGCCGGTCACGGCGGTGGCGAGTATTTCCGGCAGTTGCCTGTGCGCTGGTGTTGGCTATTTGATGCCTTGCGCGTCTTTATGCTGAGGGCTTATAGTCCGCCGGTCGCCCATATGGCGATTCAGGTTTGGCGACCTGACGGTAGAGAATGCGCAAGCTGACGGCTTTTTTGCAGACACTTGTGCGCCCGCAAAGTCGTTTATGACGGCTGTGCGCGGGAGACCTTAGGGTCTGCCGGTTTTCTCTACTGCCGGTTCGCCAACCTGCGTACAGCTGTCACCCATACGTTTGGCGACGTTTGAGTGATGGCATCCATCACTTAAGTAGAGAGATATAAAATGCCCCGATACATGCCTCTAACAGGCCACGATTCAACCATCCCCGCGCTGGTGATCGACACGCAAGCCCCTCTTGATGTTCTCTATGACGCCGCTGCTTACCGCATTCGTGCAGTAACTCAGTTTCTGGAAAACCTGGCATTTCGCGAGGAAATCAGCAGTGATGCGATTGTCCTTCACGACTTTGCGCTGTTACTGGCCATTCCATTGCGTGATGGTTGCGATCTCATGGATGTGATTGGGCGAAGGTTAATTTCGCAAGACTTATAAATAAATTCGGGCGGCGTAGAGCCGCCCGATCTGGCTAAGCTCAGAGCCCAAGATGTAAAAAATAAAAGCCAATTTATTAAAGAACTAGATTTTAATATCTAAAACGAAAAACACGTATAAACCCAAAAAAGTACAGTACACCTAAATAAACTCGCCTACCTTAGACACAAACACCCTGTGAAAATCAAATAAATCTGTGCCCTTTTCCAGGCGAAGCTGCACAGATTTTGGGGGCTGAGGACACTTGGAAATATTGGAGCGGGCTCTGCGTGATGAGGTGTGCCATCAAACGCAGAGCTTAAAATAAATTTGTGGGGATCCCTCAGGGTCTGACCCCATTTCTCTTGACCCCATTTCTCTTCAGAAAATCACAGCCTAGCAGATGGGTGAGAAATAAATCCGTCCCCTTTTCCAACTCAAATAGGGTGCAAAATAGCGGCGCAAGGCCGGTGTCGATAGTGCTTGATCAAGTTGGGAATATTGAAAACTACATCTGTCGAATATTAGATAAAAAATCATAAAATTCTTTTTCTGTCATCTCAAACTCTGGCCCTTCGACCATTGCCATTAGTGACAACAACGCAATGTCTAAATCTTTTGCGAGAGAAAGGTTTGGATCTTGGTAAATATCGCGTGCCTCTTTTGATATTTTAAAAATATCAAATCCGTCAGCAACTACTTTTCCAAGTCTATCAGCCACTATGTCTTCCATACTCATTGTTGCCCCCAACTCTTTAGCTCTGCTCCGGTCGGAGGGTAGTGCAGGCGTCCAACTCTTCCAGTAGTACCCACTAAATTTATTAGCGATTACTTCCCCGTTGGGCCCTCGCCGGAAGAATAGTGGTCTGACCCCATTTTTCCCCGCCAGAAGAATAGTGGTCTGACCCCATTTCTCCCATGACCCCATTTCTCC
>NZ_WKDV01000093.1:0-2427 GCF_021605825.1 Pseudomonas sp. PA-6-3C | reverse complement strand
AGGCTCGCGGTGATGTGGACTGGAGGCAGGTCAAGGAGATTCATGACAGCTTCAAGTACAGCAACTCGGGGTTGGGGCCGGCTTCGCAGATCATTATTGCGATTGTGATGGCGGCGGTGGTTGGGCCGCTAGCTGCGGGCGCTGCCGCAGGGGCGGGGGCCGGCGCTGGGGTAGCTGCTGGAGCTGGAGCAGTCGCAGCGGGAGCGGCGACCAACGCTACGGTCAGCGTCGTTAATAACCGTGGCAACTTGGGCGCAGTGCTCAAGGATGTGACCTCTTCAGATGCGATGAAGGGGTATGTGATTGCTGGCGTTACTGCAGGCATGACGGCTGCTTATTTTGGTGATTGGACGGGGACTCAAACAAACACAATCACTGGGAAAGTTACGACGCCAGGTCTGCTGAATACTTGGAGTGGTGTTGGCAAATTTGCTGCCAACCAGACATTGCAAAGCGGCACCTCCATGCTGCTGAGCAAGGCGCTGGGGCAGGGCGGTAGCGCTAGCGATGCGTTGAAAGGCGCGCTGTTTAATACGTTGGCGGCAGCGAGTTTCAACCTGGTGGGTAATTACACCCAAGGTGTAGTTGCCGATGGCTCAGCACCTAAAATTGCGATTCACGCGATGGTCGGTGGTTTGCTGGCTGAGGCTACGGGCGGCGACTTCAAAACCGGTGCGCTGGCTGCGGGGGCGAATGAGGCGCTGGTTACTCATCTGAATACTCTGGTCAAAGGCAATGAAGAATTGCTGACGATGAGTTCGCAGATCGTAGGTGTGTTAGCGGCGGCGGGGCAGAAGGATGCGGATGCGGCCAAGCTTGAGAAGGGGGCTTGGATTGCGCAGAACCTGACGCAATACAACTTCCTGGAGCACCTGCCGCCAGGTTTGAGTGAATACGGATCAGCGGCAACTACTCTGGCAAAGGACATGCTAGAAAAAGGTGCCACTAACGACCAAATTGCCCAAGCACAGCTGCAGTTGGTCCAAGGGCAAGGTTTTGAAGGGGTTCAACCGGCTAATGAGTTCGTCAAGGCTTGGGGCTACTTCATGGCCGGTGAGCTCACTGGTGCGGCGCTAGCGGCAGTAGTAGGTCGGTTAGTGATGGGTGGTGTAAAAGGGCTAGAAATCGCGCCGGGTAAGTTTGATTATCTGTTTGGGCGTGTAGCTAGTAACTCTCATAATTCCGCTCGTTCCAATCAGCTTGCACTCGAAATGAAGAGACTTGGTGTTCCAGATAATGCCGCTGGTCGCCAGATGCTAACTGATCACTTGACTCGCTCTGCCAAAACTGACGGCAATTTAATTAATGCATTCTCCAATCAATACGGAAAATTTGAGGTCAGAGAGTCCTTGTTTATGGGACCATCGGGTAAGGCTGCTAATTTTCAGAGCACGTTCCAGGTTCTTGATGATGGAAGTCGTAAACTCAGCACAGTCATACCGCTTCACTGAGGAGGTCGTAATGAAATTTCCAAGCACAGATGATTTTTTGGAAGAGTTCGGTATCCAGCCTATTGAGGTTGATCCAAACTTGGCGCTATGTCGTTATATCCAGAAGTCTAAAAATAGCGAACTTGAGGTTGATGTTTCTTTTAGTGCTGTGATGAAGTCATTCCAAGTCGTGCTTAGGCTTTCCACTCAAGAGCTAGCAGTTATTTCGTCCGAGAGCGTCAAGTCTATTGAGTTAGTGCGAGATGAGTCTGGGGCTGGGATTCATGTTGTCTTTGATATGTCTGAATCACTGTCAGAGGCGAGGGTGATATTCGAACCTGAGGTGAGTTGCCGATGGTGGACGTTACACAAAGTATAAGAATGAAATAGGAGGGGATTGGTAAAAAGAAAAATGGGGTCAGACTACTATTCTTCTGACGGAGCACTAAACGTGGTGCTGACCTCTATTTTTCTGCAGAGTGCATCAAAGGGCGGCGTTAGGTAATGAACTCTCCTAGACTTATGGTTGCCTGGCTGTTAACAGTGCTCGGGAAGAAATTACTGTCAGTAAATGCTCTATTCCATGTTTCTCTTTCGAGAGGGATTCTGCCCCTCAAGAGGTTGGCCTTCTATTTGAAAGTTCTGAAATTGGGAAGCTCTATGGCGGGCCTGATGGTGCGTCTATCTGTTTTTCTTTGAATCCGATTTCAAACTGCGATCTAGGTGAATACGGTAGGCAAGATATTTTTAATATTTCTGGTGAGCTTTATTTCTCCAATGTTGTAGGAAGAAGGTTAGTGTCGGCATCGCTTGTGCAGTCCTTAGCAGAAGACGTAGTGATAGGCGTTGCTCTCTCGTTTGATAACGGTTTTTGCCTATCCATTTTAAACTTAGGTGATGAGCTTTTTATCTACGATGAGATCCCAGAGGAAATAGTGATCAGTGAGGGAGTGAGCCTTATCTCTGTGAGTTAATGGGGGAAAAATGGGGTGGGAGA
>NZ_WKDV01000092.1:0-3239 GCF_021605825.1 Pseudomonas sp. PA-6-3C | reverse complement strand
GGAATTTAATCTTGACGATGACCTACTCTCACATGGGGAAACCCCACACTACCATCGGCGATGCATCGTTTCACTACTGAGTTCGGGATGGGATCAGGTGGTTCCAATGCTCTATGGTCGTCAAGAAATTCGGGTACTGAGTCGTAGCCAGATGGCTTCGCTTCAGCAAATTGGGTATGTGACAGCTTTCGGTGTTTTGTGAGCGTCGAACTTTCGGTTCATCTCGTCTTCACACACCGCAATCTGATGCTCTTTCGAGTAGTCAAATTGCTTGGGTGTTATATGGTCAAGCCTCACGGGCAATTAGTATTGGTTAGCTCAACGCCTCACAGCGCTTACACACCCAACCTATCAACGTCGTAGTCTTCGACGGCCCTTCAGGGAACTCAAGGTTCCAGTGAGATCTCATCTTGAGGCTAGTTTCCCGCTTAGATGCTTTCAGCGGTTATCTATTCCGAACATAGCTACCCGGCAATGCCACTGGCGTGACAACCGGAACACCAGAGGTTCGTCCACTCCGGTCCTCTCGTACTAGGAGCAGCCCCTCTCAAATCTCAAACGTCCACGGCAGATAGGGACCGAACTGTCTCACGACGTTCTAAACCCAGCTCGCGTACCACTTTAAATGGCGAACAGCCATACCCTTGGGACCGGCTTCAGCCCCAGGATGTGATGAGCCGACATCGAGGTGCCAAACACCGCCGTCGATATGAACTCTTGGGCGGTATCAGCCTGTTATCCCCGGAGTACCTTTTATCCGTTGAGCGATGGCCCTTCCATACAGAACCACCGGATCACTAAGACCTACTTTCGTACCTGCTCGACGTGTCTGTCTCGCAGTCAAGCGCGCTTTTGCCTTTATACTCTACGACCGATTTCCGACCGGTCTGAGCGCACCTTCGTACTCCTCCGTTACTCTTTAGGAGGAGACCGCCCCAGTCAAACTACCCACCATACACTGTCCTCGATCCGGATAACGGACCTGAGTTAGAACCTCAAAGTTGCCAGGGTGGTATTTCAAGGTTGGCTCCACGCAGACTGGCGTCCACGCTTCAAAGCCTCCCACCTATCCTACACAAGCAAATTCAAAGTCCAGTGCAAAGCTATAGTAAAGGTTCACGGGGTCTTTCCGTCTAGCCGCGGATACACTGCATCTTCACAGCGATTTCAATTTCACTGAGTCTCGGGTGGAGACAGCGCCGCCATCGTTACGCCATTCGTGCAGGTCGGAACTTACCCGACAAGGAATTTCGCTACCTTAGGACCGTTATAGTTACGGCCGCCGTTTACCGGGGCTTCGATCAAGAGCTTCGCGTTAGCTAACCCCATCAATTAACCTTCCGGCACCGGGCAGGCGTCACACCCTATACGTCCACTTTCGTGTTTGCAGAGTGCTGTGTTTTTAATAAACAGTCGCAGCGGCCTGGTATCTTCGACCGGCATGAGCTTACGGAGCAAGTCCTTCACCCTCACCGGCGCACCTTCTCCCGAAGTTACGGTGCCATTTTGCCTAGTTCCTTCACCCGAGTTCTCTCAAGCGCCTTGGTATTCTCTACCCAACCACCTGTGTCGGTTTGGGGTACGGTTCCTGGTTACCTGAAGCTTAGAAGCTTTTCTTGGAAGCATGGCATCAACCACTTCGCTAACTAAAAGTTAGCTCGTCATCAGCTCTCGGCCTTAAGATCCCGGATTTACCTAAGATCTCAGCCTACCACCTTAAACTTGGACAACCAACGCCAAGCTGGCCTAGCCTTCTCCGTCCCTCCATCGCAATAACCAGAAGTACAGGAATATTAACCTGTTTTCCATCGACTACGCTTTTCAGCCTCGCCTTAGGGACCGACTAACCCTGCGTCGATTAACGTTGCGCAGGAAACCTTGGTCTTTCGGCGTGGGTGTTTTTCACACCCATTGTCGTTACTCATGTCAGCATTCGCACTTCTGATACCTCCAGCAAGCTTCTCAACTCACCTTCACAGGCTTACAGAACGCTCCTCTACCGCATCACTTACGTGATACCCGTAGCTTCGGTGTATGGTTTGAGCCCCGTTACATCTTCCGCGCAGGCCGACTCGACTAGTGAGCTATTACGCTTTCTTTAAAGGGTGGCTGCTTCTAAGCCAACCTCCTAGCTGTCTAAGCCTTCCCACATCGTTTCCCACTTAACCATAACTTTGGGACCTTAGCTGACGGTCTGGGTTGTTTCCCTTTTCACGACGGACGTTAGCACCCGCCGTGTGTCTCCCATGCTCGGCACTTGTAGGTATTCGGAGTTTGCATCGGTTTGGTAAGTCGGGATGACCCCCTAGCCGAAACAGTGCTCTACCCCCTACAGTGATACATGAGGCGCTACCTAAATAGCTTTCGAGGAGAACCAGCTATCTCCGAGCTTGATTAGCCTTTCACTCCGATCCACAGGTCATCCGCTAACTTTTCAACGGTAGTCGGTTCGGTCCTCCAGTTAGTGTTACCCAACCTTCAACCTGCCCATGGATAGATCGCCCGGTTTCGGGTCTATTCCCAGCGACTAGACGCCCTATTAAGACTCGCTTTCGCTACGCCTCCCCTATTCGGTTAAGCTCGCCACTGAAAATAAGTCGCTGACCCATTATACAAAAGGTACGCAGTCACAGAACAAAGTCTGCTCCCACTGCTTGTACGCATACGGTTTCAGGATCTATTTCACTCCCCTCTCCGGGGTTCTTTTCGCCTTTCCCTCACGGTACTAGTTCACTATCGGTCAGTCAGTAGTATTTAGCCTTGGAGGATGGTCCCCCCATATTCAGACAAAGTTTCTCGTGCTCCGTCCTACTCGATTTCATGACTAAGAGATTTTCGCGTACAGGGCTATCACCCACTATGGCCGCACTTTCCAGAGCGTTCCGCTAATCTCAAAGCCACTTAAGGGCTAGTCCCCGTTCGCTCGCCACTACTAAGGGAATCTCGGTTGATTTCTTTTCCTCAGGGTACTTAGATGTTTCAGTTCCCCTGGTTCGCCTCTTACGCCTATGTATTCAGCGTAAGATAACCATCTTATGATGGCTGGGTTCCCCCATTCAGACATCTCCGGATCAAAGTCTGTTTGCCGACTCCCCGAAGCTTTTCGCAGGCTACCACGTCTTTCATCGCCTCTGACTGCCAAGGCATCCACCGTATGCGCTTCTTCACTTGACCATATAACCCCAAGCAATCTGGTTATACTGTGAAGACAACATTCGCCGAAAATTCGAATTTCTCAA
>NZ_WKDV01000091.1:0-3278 GCF_021605825.1 Pseudomonas sp. PA-6-3C | reverse complement strand
AATTCGCCCGCCCTGGTTATTGATCAGCCCCGTCGCATTCAGGCTCAGCGATTGGCCGGCCGAGACCAGGCCGGCGACGTTATCCAGTTCATTCAGTTGCAGCGTGACCTGCGCCTGGCTCGACAGCTCGCCGTTGCGGTTGATCAGTTGCCCGATACCCGCCGTGAGGTTGCCGGTGCTGGTGACCAAACCACCTTGGCTGTTGAGCAGTTGCCCGGCGGTGATCCCAAGACTGCCTGCGCTGAGGAGGCGGCCCTGGTTCTGGTTGTCGATCTGCGTGGCCGTCAACTGTGCGTCGCGCCGGGCGCTCAAGGTACCGCCCTGGTTGGCCAGTTCGCCGCTGTTGACGCTGAGGTCGCGGCTGGCGATCACGGTTTTGCCGGTATTGTCGATGGCCTGCGCGGTCAAGCGTACATCGCCCTGGGCATTGCGGCTGTTATCGGCGTTGACGCCTGCTTCGATGATCCCGTTGTTGGTCAAGCGGCCGCCGGCGTCCAGCGCGATGCTGTCCTTGGCGGCCAGGGTTTGTTGCGTGGTGAGCGCACCCTGGGTTTTTACCGACAGATCAGTACCGGCGTAGACCGCCGCCTTGGCTTGCAAGCTGGCCGCTTTGACGGCGACAGAGGTGCCTGCCGTGGTTGTGCCCATGACCACATTGCCCGCAGCATCAATCTGGATATCACCACCGGCGACCATATCGCCCGACAGCTTCACGCCCACACCGGCCTCGGTGCCGATCAGCTTGACCGCGCCCACATACATGCCGCCCAACGCCGACGAGTCAATCGCCAGGTCTGGCGCCTGGCTGCCGTCGGCCGCCCGTGCGGTGGCATTTAAAGTGCGTGCGTCGACATCGTTGCGCCCGGCGACGATGGTGAGTTTTTTCGCCTGGATCTGCGCATTGATGGTGGTAGCGCGGGTGATGATTTCAAACTGGTCGACATTGGTCGCGTTGAGGCCCGCGCCTTCGATGGCGACGTTGCCTTGATCGACTTGATAGCGGCTGATCTGGCCGTTTTCGATCACCGCTTTACCGGTGGTCAGCGTGACTTGCGGCGTGTTGATAAAGCCGCAACCGTTGCAACTGATGCCATACGGGTTGGCGACAATCACATGGGCCGACTGCCCCGCCACTTCGGTGTAGCCGCGCAGTTGGCTGGGGCTGCCACCGTTGACTTCGTTGAGGATGATATTGGCAGCGGTGCCGCGCAGGTTCGGGTTGCCGACAATGATGCCGCCCAGTTGTGTGGCCTGGGTGCGGTCGGTGGCGTTGTTGAGGATGACGCCGTTGGCACCGACGTTATAGTCATGAAATTGGTTGTGCGAGAGGCCATTGGCATTCGGTGCGGCGATATTGACGATGGGCACGCCATTGCCCGCCTGCGCGAGGCCTGTGCCCGGCGCACTGACCACAATGCCGTCGGCCTGGGCCAGCAACGGGTGCCAGAACATCGCGTTGGCCAGGATCAACGCCAACCCGCGTTTAGGCAGCCCCAAAAAGTGGGAACGGCTTTTTACGGCAGCAGAAGGCTGGCGCGCGAGGAAAGCGAACTGGCGAACGTCCATGTTGTGTCTCGATACCCGAAGGCGGTAAAAAAATTAAAGGAAAAAATCCATACGGAAATAGATCGGCGCTTCACGCTCTGTGATAGCGGCCGGTCGTTCCAAAGAGTGGGCAAAGGTCACGCTGGCGGCGACGTTTTTGCCACGGGCAAACAGCTCCACCGAGTTGCTGCTCATGCGCCCATGCTGCTCGGCGTTGTAACGGTCGCGGCTGATCACGCCCTGGTCATAACCGAGGCTGGTGCCGTATTCGCTGAGCACCGGTTGCAGCCAGGCCCAGGTCACCGGGCGGCTCCAGCGCAGGTCGTTGCGCCAGTAGCCGCCGCTGTCGCCGGACAGCATCTGGTCCTTGTAGCCACGGATCGACGACTGCCCACCCAGGCTCATGCGCTGCGGGCTGAACAGCACATCTTCGCTGTGCTGGCCGGTCATCAAACTGCTGAAGCTCAAGGACTCGCCCCACAGCTTGAACGGGTACAGGTAGCTGACGGTGGCCGTGTATTTGCGGTAGCGCGCATCGGCCTGGCCGTTCCGGGGGTGGTGATTGGCCTGGGCGTCAAAGGCACCGATGCCGTCTTGCATGCCGAGGTCGATGTTGAGAAATGAACTGCCGATACGTCGGCCGTGGTTGATGCCGAACTGGGCTTCGCTGAGGCGGTTGCTGCTCAGCGCCAGCTTGCTGTCTTCAATGAAGTTATTGGTGCGCAGGTAGGCGACGCCGGTGCTCAGGGAGGTTTTGCTCAAGGCGTCGCGGTGAACGACACGCTCCAGGCGCAACTGGTGGCTCTGGCTGTCGCCGGTCTGCTTGAACTTGAAGTTGTTGGCCTCGGCCCGAGAGCGGTATTCGCTTTCGGTGTAGCTGTAGGTGAGGTTCCACCAGCCGAAGGGCAAGCTGTAGTTGAGCATCGAATTGCGCGAGGTTTTCTGGTGATCGCTAACCGCATCGTGGCCGCCACGCAACGAAAGTTGGTCGGCCAGGCCCAGCGGGTTGTCCCAGTCGAGGCTGGCGCCCCACTGTTGTTCGCCGGTGCTGCGCTGGCCGCCGTTGTGCCGCGACAGGCCGACACGCCAGGGCTTTTGCGGGGTGTTTTTGACCAGTACATCACTGCCGCCCACGGCCTTGCCCGGCGCCAGTTCCATCTGCGCCTGGTTCGAGGGCAAACGGTTTAGCTGATCGACCATCTGCTCGATTTCACGCAGGTTGAGCAACTCGCCTTGTTTGCCGGGAAAGCTCATCGCCAGTTGGCGGTCGGTGATGCCGCTGCTTTCGGCGCCTTTCAGGCTTTCGAGCTTGCCCTCGACTACCTGAATTTTGAGGTTGCCGCTGGAAAGGTCTTGCTGTGGCAGATAAGCGCGACTGGTGACCAGGCCCTTGGCCAGGTAGCGGTCGGTGATGACCTTGAGCACTTCGTTGAGCTGCGGCACGCCGAGGCATTGGCCGATGTAAGGCTTGATCAGCGCGTTGCGCTCGTCTACGGACAGGGCGTCGGCGCCTGCGAGCTCGATGGTTTTGATCGGGAAGCAACGGGTGTCGGCAGGCGTCGCCGGAGCTGCAGGGGCGGCGGATTTACCGGGCAGATCCTTGAGTTCTTCGAGGCGCCGCTGCTGCTCTTCGAGCAGGCGGTCCTGACGGTCGCGGATCAGGTCGGTGATGCCGGGGGTGCTCTGCGGGGGCGCGGCGTGCGCTAATCCGGCGGTGCCCAGGCAGAAAAAAA
>NZ_WKDV01000090.1:0-3478 GCF_021605825.1 Pseudomonas sp. PA-6-3C | reverse complement strand
GTTGGTTACATCTTTGATTTCTCGCGGAGTAACTTGTGATGCTGATAATCTTGTTGACTATCAGTCTGACTCCACAAGCACCCACACGAATTGCTTGATTCAGTTGTTAAAGAGCGGTTGGTTAAGACCTTTCGTCTCAACCGAGGCGCGCATTCTACAGCAGCCTCATTTGCTGTCAAGTGATTTCTTTATCAAAATCAACTACTTGAACCAGAACCGGCTTCAAGCTGCTCGTCAGCGGGAGGCGAATAGTACAGTATTCAAATATGTGGTCAACCCCCTTCCTGAAATTCTTTTCGATTAATCCACAGTGCCACGGTTGCAGCTATATAGAGTGTTCGATCGCCTGACAGCGCGGCTCATGGCAAACGCGCGACCTCGCCCAGGCGTTACGGTTTGCAATCGGCGGCGAGGAAAAGCCGGCGAATCAGCAGACCTGGCATTTGCGTAGGCGCGCAATGCCCCTTCAGCCCCTGACTATCAAACCGACTCTCACCCGCTTTTACACAGGTCCGAAAGAAAGCCATTGAAATTCAAGGGCTTTTTTTTCGCCCGCAGAAACGTGAGTATGTGCGGGCGAACGCAGACATGAGGAATCGGAACCATGGAATTGACGCTGGAAGCTGTTGCGCTTTTTGCTCTCAAGCTGGTGCATGAGACGGACGGCGCGAGCCCGTTGCTGCGCGATGACCTGGTGATGGATGGGTATGAGCGCGAAGTGTTTGGGTTGTTGGTGCGCCAGGGGGATTTGGCGACGATTCAACACAAGCTTAATGAGTGCATTGCCCAGGCCTTGAATGCACTAGGCGGCGCCGACACGGTGCTGGGCCGTGAACTGCTCAAACTGTTTACAGATGTGCAACAGGCCAGCAGCCTTGATGAGCTAAGTACCCCGCTGATTACCCTCAAAGACTATCTGAAAGATATCCAGTGAGTCGGTGATCAACATACCGGCCAGGTACACCATCAATACGGCTACGCCAGCGTCCAGGCATCGCCAGACCACGGGCGTGCGAAACAGCTAGGTCAATCGCTGGCATCCCAGCGCCAACCAGATTAACGGCGCCGGCAGGACTCGCTGAGCAACAGCTTTTCAAGACCAGAAGTTTCAACGCCCCTTCTGATCCCCTCGGCTAATAATCCAACCGACCGAAAAGCTCTTCGAAAGGGATCATGACGTGCTCGCGATAAGCTTCACGCTCCCGGAGTCTTTGATACCACGCCTCAACGTGAGGAATGAGTGGGCGGGAAATAGCTAAAGAGAAGTAACGGTACAGATGTGTGCCAACAGTAATGTCTGCCAACGACAAACGTTCCCCACCCAGAAAGGGCTGCTCGCTCAAGACCTGGTCAAGTAACTCAAAATATTGATCGCAGAGGCTGATGCTTTTTTCGATAGCTTGCGGATCCCGCAACGCCTCAGGGGTTCGGTAAAAGCCCCAAAACACACCATTTAAAAACGTCGGCTGCAAGCTGGTTTGAGACCAATCCATCCAACGGTCAACTTGAGAGCGCTGAGCTGGGTCCTCACTCCAGAAACCAGATGCCCCATGACGCGCGGCAAGGTATCTGAGAATACTGTGCGACTCCCACACCACTGTCCCGTCGTCATCTTTTATGACAGGCACGCGCCCATGGGGGTTCATGCGCAGAAACGCTGGCGAATCCTTGAGGCCGTATTGGCCGCCCGCGGGAATATGGCGGTGGGCCAGACCTAACTCACCTATAAGCCACATGACCTTCTGAACATTGAATGACGAACGTCGCCCCCACACTTCAAGCATGCAACCTCCTGTTAACCACCCCTAACTACAACGTTGCAACCACCCTCTTACCGCCGCCCTTCAACCGCCATCCGCACAGCCAAGCCCATCAGCACCGAACCCATCACCCAACGCTGAACCGCCTGCCAGCCTGGACGGGTGACGAAGAACACGGCGATGGAACCCGCCATCATTGCAATCACCGCATTGACGCTCACGCTGATGGCAATCTGCGTAAAACCCAGGATCAGTGATTGCATCAGCACACTGCCATGCCCATTCGGGTCAATAAACTGCGGCAACAACGACAAATACATCACCGCCACTTTGGGGTTCAGCAGGTTGGTCACCAAGCCCATCATGAACAACTTGCGTGGGCTGTCCTGGGGCAAGTCCCGCACTTGAAACGGCGACCGGCCACCCGGCTTCACCGCCTGCCAGGCCAGGTACACCAGGTACAACGCGCCACCGAGCCGCAGCGCGTCGTAGGCAAAAGGCACGGCCATCACCAATGCGGTAATCCCCAGCGCCGCGCAGAACATATAAACGAGGAAACCCAAGGCAACGCCACCGAGGGAAATCAACCCGGCCGTGCGCCCCTGGCAGATCGAGCGGGAAATGAGGTAAATCATATTCGGCCCGGGCGTCAGCACCATGCCGAGGGAGATCAGACCATAAGCAAGCCAGCTGGACAGTTCGGGCATGGTGTCGCTCCTGCAGTATTGTGCTGGGTGCCATGGTAGGGCGTTGAAAAGCAGGGCGTTAGATACAGATCCGCGAGCAAAACGTCATACACCGCTCACGGTAAGGCACATGATCGACTTCGCCTCGCTGCCGTACACAAACATCGCGCACGTTTGATCTGGATTCTGCAGGCAAAAAAAGACCTTGGCGTCCCAAGGTCTTTTTTACTGCTAACGCTGCTTCAACAGATGTACACCGACCGATGTGGGAGCTGGCTTGCCTGCGATGACCATAGGTATCTACACAACCGGTTAAAACGAAGTCTGTGGTAGGTGGGCTGTTGTGGCGAGCAGGCTTGTCCTGCGTTGGGCTGCGAAGCGGCCCCAGTAAAGGCACTGCAATTTTCCTGAAAGTACTCAGTGTCAGGGTTTGGGGCCGCTTCGCGGCCCAACGCAGGACAAGCCTGCTCGCCACAGGAGAAAGTGGCGGCCTTCAAAAGTTGTGTAGATGCCTATGGCCATCGCAGGCAAGCCAGCTCCCACAGTGGAGCTGGGTCGGCCATTGATCTCATCAGAACAAATCGATCGGCGCCGCCTAATCCGCCGGCAGCGGGCTGCCCGGTGTAAAGCGTGGATGATGTGTTCAACGGCTAAGCCGTTGTAGCGCACCAACAAAAAGCCCCGGCTCTTGCGAGTCGGGGCTTTTTTTGTGGCTGATGAATACGGTCTTCAGGCGCCAGGTAAACCCTGTGGGAGCCGGGCTTGCCCGCGATGGCGGTGTACCAGGGGGTGAATCAGTGGCTGATACACCGCCATCGCAGCATAGGTTACACAGCCGGTTAGCACGAAGTCTGTGGCAGGTGGGCTGTTGTGGCGAGCAGGCTTGTCGAATCGTCGCACCGCCGGCGTTGGGCTGCGAAGCGGCCCCAGTAAAGGCACTGCAATTTTCCTGAAAGTACTCAGTGTCAGGGTTTGGGGCCGCTTCGCGGCCCAACGCAGGACAAGCCTGCTCGCCACAGGAGAAAGTGGCGG
>NZ_WKDV01000009.1:0-159764 GCF_021605825.1 Pseudomonas sp. PA-6-3C | reverse complement strand
GGGAGGGGCACTCTCCTTCCGAGGCTGCGCAAGTTCCAGCCAAGTGCTCGCACAGAGGTATTTAGGCTGAGTGGATACTTTGGCATTTTGAGGGCCCATGTCGATGGGTTGATGCTGAGCTTGCGCAGTGCTCGTATTAGCCCCAGAAGTTGGGGTGGATGGGAATATCACCCAAATACAGGCTGCTGCGCCGGCAGCCATGAGAAGCCGCTCTATCGTTTTGAAGAAACCTTCGTGTTTTTTCGTCCTGGCATCTTTGTAAATCAGCCGTAGCCGCCAGCTGTAGTCCATCACGCTCTGCTGGTGGTGAGCGCTAGTAATGGAGAGATACCTGAAGAACGTGGATAACAGCTCTCTTATTCGTTTATCGGTCAGCTTCTCAGGGCTCGAGTACATTCCCAGAATGATGTTCTCTTCGTTCATTTTCAGGACTGCTGAACTATATGGCGCCATGAAAACTGTGACAGCTCCCGAAGGAGATTGGTTGAACCACAATGCAGCGTCTTTTTCGAGAAGAGTTTTGGCAGCGCCTTGAGGGGGGTATTCGCTTTTTTCCAACGTATCGAGACCTAGCCGCCGGGTACCACACGTCAACTGCAATTGGGCAAGGTACTGGCCTTCAGGCAAATGCCGGTAAGCGTCTGGAACGACCGGATGCAAATACAAAGAGCCGAAATGACCAGCGAGCGGTGAGTGCTCTATCTCATCAAACACTGCCTGGATCCGCCTCACCATTGCTGGCCACATCTGTCGGCGCGCCAAGGACTCGAGATCATCGAGCTTGATACGCTCAGCGTATTTCTCAAAAGCTTTCATGCCGGGATGTTGGCGGCGATGAGTGCGAATCGGGCGCGAAGCGTTAGCTTGTGAGTTCATTGGTTAAGTTGCCAATTATTCAACTTCGGCGGTGTAGGGATCGTAATGGCCATGTACGTACTCGCCTCCCTTTTTCCAGACGATTCGGCCGATCGCGGCCTCGTTTGAAATCTGTACGACGTACTTAACCTGCTCAATTTTGCCTCCTGCTGCAGCCTTCTTCACCGCGCGAATAATGCGGTCGCGAACGTCCTTGATACCATCCTCGTTGTTAGCAATTTGGCTGAATCGGCCACACCACACAGTATCGACACCACTTAGTTTGACCCATCCCTGTTCCTTGAGGCTGGCGTCGAAGTCATTCCGCTGGGCCGTCGAGGCATTCTTCAAGTCGAGGGACATCATTGCTCTGATCACTGTGCAGTCCTTGAGTAAACAGTTGGATTGGCCAAGGAATGCCTCTTTGCAAGGCATGTGGCGCAAGGCCATCTTCCATTGTCAAGGGTCTCTAAGTCCAGCGTTACAAGCTCATCAGCGACGGTGGTGTGGTATCTGATCCAATCGGCAAGAGGAGCGCGCAGGCATAGCCGTAGAGGCGAGGATGGAAACCCGCAGGGCCGAGACGCAGTCAGGCGGCTTGGTGCATGACTGCCGTACCTTGGGCGCCCCAGTCCCCACGAATACGACTTCCCATTACGGTGAGCTATCATCGGGAGCAAACAGGAGGCTCTATGACTCGAGACACCAAGGACACCGTCTACTGTAATGTCCAGATGCCTATGGCCACGGGGCGAGAGCTTTCTCAGTTGGTGGCTGAGCTACGAGCATCAGGCAGTCATCCTGGACTCGACTCAGTCTTCGAAGAGATACAGTACGAGCTGGATTCGTCGATCGAGTTCGTCGAAGAGCACCTCCGTGGTGAAGGCGGATTCGGCCGGCGGCCACACTGAGCGGTCTAAGTCGAGACGGCTCACTTTCTACCCCCTAGGCCCAGAATAGCAACCTGCATGGCGCCAGCAATGTCAGATTTCGTACCCGACCCAGGCTAATCCAACCAGCATCAAGATGAAATTGGATGAGCCAAGGATGTTCGTAACATTCGAAATGGCGGACGAATGTGCAGATGGATACCCGCTTATTTTTTCTCTTCGAGGGGCTCTGGAGGGGCAACCATATTAGGGAAGCGCTCAGACATCACAACGTGTACAAAGCGCGGTGCCTCAGAAAAATCCTGATTCGAGAGAAAGGTACTGTCTACTGTCACCACCTTGAAATCCAGAAACTTATCCTCCTTAATCTTAGTGGCCCTTTCCGAGAGATCATATTCCGCACGAATAAGATCTTTCTGACCCGCCCCTATATTCCAAAACTGCTGAAGAGATGTCACATGACTTCGGAACCAAAAACGCACCCAGCGTGATCTGAGAACTTTGCCATCACTATTCTTCGTGGGCTTGAAGTCCCTAGTGGCAAGCATGGCAATAATTACCTCGTGCTCCTGGATATTCTGGTACTTCCAAACCCCATTGTTATCGATCTCCCGAAGAGCCGAAGTAAAATCCTTGATATCCGCCGTGCGGACGTATTTTTTGAACTGGTGCCAGTGGTACGTCCAGTTTTTGAAGAAGCTCGATCGGAGATCCGCTGCTGCTTGAGTATCCGGAAAATTCGCCGTTAGTACGGAGTATCGAATGGCTCCCTCAGCCTTGATAGGGCATTTGGGTGCCTTAGGGTTTCGCACATGAGCAAAATGAGCCTTCACTGCAGGATCAGGATCGTTAACTGCTTTTTCTGACAACGGCTGATTGCATGCCGGACAACGTGCAGGGCCCGTTGACGGTTTCGACCGCTTCAGATGAATGTAGTCATTGATAGTGATGGCTTCAGACAGGGTTGGGTGCATCGCTTTAAACATTAGAAGCTCCAGCAGAATTGATCCAAAATCCTGCCAGCGGTAAATCAGCTTGGCAACTCAAATGGTTGCACGAAGCCCGAATTAGCTCTCGGAGCTATCCGGTTTAGTATGTGGCGGGCGTCTTCACCGGTGAGAGCTTTTTTTGCGACGGAATCTGCCCTCGTCTCGACGCCCTTGCTTGTACCCCAGAAGGTAGTAGTCGTGGCACAGCCACCCAGCGTTGCGAATGGCAAAGTCAGGCATCTCAATGGGCATCGGGCCTAAGTAAGTTTTCTTGCTGTTAGGTTGGCCAGGGTGCTCGACGCGGAAAAGTTTCAGATGCTTTCCATCTGGCTCATATTGACTTTCCTGATCTGCTACCTCAATCCGCCACCCAAAGGTTGCTAAAAGCTCAGTATTTAATGACTCAAGATCTTTAGTTTCCATAAGGTCATCCGATATTTATCCGCATCATGTTTAAATTATGTTGGTGGAGATTGGAGTGGCGCAACAATGCGGTGCAACTGTAAGTGTGCAACTCGTACGGAATGAGGCGGGTGGTGATTCGGTTGATTTAATTTGATTTGAGCGCAAAATGGCTCGTGGTTTCGATAGTTACCGCCAGCCAACTTAAGTTTCTCGTCTCAAAAAGTGCAGGAAATTTTTGCCCGAACTTCTCGCGCTGAAGTCAATAAGTCACCGCACTGATCGGTGCAGTTAGCAAGCGGAGCGCGCAGGCCGTCAGGCCGAGGCGCGAGGATGGAAGCCCTCCGGGCCGAGACGCGTTAAGCGGCTCGGTTCACGACAGCCGTCCCAAAGGGCGCGCACAGAGAATTCCACGAACACCCATGTCATCGCGGAAAAGTTGTCATAATTATTTTCATATCCGCTAAAGTTTTCTGAGCGACAAACCGTTTAACTTTGTATTTAACAATGATGGTAAATTCATATGTTAAGTGAAGCCGGCATGACGATGGGTAATATTTTCAACGTTGAGCGATGCCCCCCGCTCGCGCCTTACTTCTCACTCTGACCTTTGAACTTTGCACAGCCACCGTAGAAGATCTATAAACCACTGCATGTTTTGCTTCCGGGGATTGGCTCAAGTGGAAGTTTCGCATTCATGAGGGGCAGCTCGGGTGAGTAGTCCAAGATTCCAATTTCAGCTGACCTTATGATTGGGTTGTTGTATCTTTCCAGTACGCTTGCGTTTTCTGGATCCGTGGACTTTAGGTTGTCTGAGCAAACCACCAGTATCCATTTTTTCTCGGAGATTTTTCTTACGAGGGCTTCCAGTGCAAATACAAAAGCCCTTAGCTTTTCTTTGTTCAGATCTTGATCAATAACAATATCTAATCGCCCATTGTCAATTTGTAAAACCTTAATTGGGGAAAGCATCCTGGCAATCAGCGCTTCCTCGATAATGGTAATTACTTTTGAGTCGAATTCGCCATTCCAGAGAACTGCAAATCGTTGTAGTCCTACCGATTTGCGAAAGCCGAGCGACGGGGTGTGTGACTGCGGAGTCGAAAATATCAAGTATTGTGTTTCATCTTGAGCGAAGGTAATTGAGCCCAGGGACTCCGTATGCAAAAAGGGCGAATAAATCATAGGTATTCCAAATCATTGAAAATGAAATCGCGAGCTTGCTTAGCGGGCTAGTGCATGCTCGCTGTTTGTGGCGCTCTTTCGTTCTATTGCTGAAATATATATGGGGTATTTAGTCAAGTTTTTTGTCTTGTCTCGGGTGCGTTAAGTTGGTTAACGGTATTCTTAAAATATCCTGTGATGAGTGTTTTATAATAGTGCTTTTCGTCAGGTTTAAATGTCAATTCATTGGTAATTAGTGGTTCGTGATATATGGGTGTTTTTTTGTTTTGGGGAGCCTTTCGTTTAAACGGAGGATTGCAGGTGTCGGTTGGAAATAGCTTATTAGGATGTCTGGGGGTATGACTGCTTATGAAGGGTATACATATTATCCTGGGGTGATTTAGCTTCGAAAAGACTGGGTGGGGTATTTGAGGGGGCGCTTCTGTATCGCTTCGTCGATAGACGTGTCAGCCGCCTCATAGATGTGGTCGGCTTAGGCTAAATTGACAGGACAAAGGTGGTTTCACACGAAGCTTCTGCTAGTTATGTTGGGGCGGTTAATCGACCAAGTCGCGTAGCGCCCTCTGGTGCGTTCAAACGTGGTATCTGCTATGGCAGCTGTGACCTGCATAGCCCAGCGCAGGCTTCAGTCCTGGGCTTTGATGCCTCTGTCGCTCTAGGTGCTAGCTTAAATAGTGGTTTGCATCGAGCCAGACAGGTAGAGCTCAAAGATATAGAATCAAGCGCCTGTTCCTCGGGTTTACATTTTGACTCATCGAGGAGTCATCGAAATTCACTTTTTTGGGCAGCACTGAGAAACCAGGTTTACATTTTCACCGTGATGAAGCCCATTTTTTGGTTGGGTTGACCTGTTTTTAAATAAGTGAACGAATTTAGCTGCGTTGCATAAGGTTTTAGCCTTGAATTTATTAGGTTTTTTAAGATTTATGTTGGTGCAAATTCAAGTTTCTCTTGGGTTTACATTGGTGGCGCGAGATATATTTGGCGGGGGCAAAAGCACCAACCGCGATTACCTGGCCGAGCGTTTGCGCGCTGAAGGCATCGAGGTGCTGTTGACCCGTGAGCCCGGCGGTACGCCGCTGGCCGAGCGCATTCGTGAAGTGTTGCTGGCAACGGGTGAAGAACAGATGAACCCGGACACTGAGCTGCTGTTGGTGTTTGCCGCCCGCGCCCAGCATTTGGCCGAAGTGATTCGCCCGGCCCTGGCACGGGGTGCTGTGGTGATTTGCGACCGTTTTACCGCGATGTTATTTTCTGTTGGAAGAGAACGTCAACCCAAAATGGTTTGCCATCTCGACCTCCTCGAAAATACATTTCTTGCCTAGAAGCCCCGCTACGCAAGGGCTTCTGGAATCGGAAGGTTGTTGCTTGATTCCATTATAGCACTGGTCATTTCGAAAAAGTAAACCCCCTAGGCCTCTGATAATGCAAAAAAATCAAAGGTAAACCCAAAAGCCCCATTTATCTCGCTTAACGTGCCTTATTCCAGCTCCATACCTGCCTGAAACCCAATAAATTCAGGCTTTTTAGGGTTTACGTTTTCCTCTCCTCGTCCTCTTCAACTCTATAAAGCTAACGCTCAACACCCCCCAAAATACTAACCCTAAGCACAACCACTCCTGAGCAAGCGGGTATGGTCATCAGCCTTCCACTCCCCAATCTCATCTTTCGTTTCTTGATTTCACACTGCCACCATATGAAACTCCTGATGATTGTTGGTGGGTGTCCATCCGCCGAACAGGAGAGCGATTTAGCCCGTGCTGTCGGCCATGAGGTCGACCATCCGCGCGTCTGTACGCCTCGCTGCCCGTTAGCCCCACCTCGCTCTCTCAGTGAATCGCCAAACAGACACGGGATACAGCCTGGCAATTGGCGTCCGCTGTTCGCAAATTTAAGGCCTCTCTATGCTCCACACCGATGATGTACAGCAAGCCCGGGACAATCGGGAGAACGAAGCGTCCCCTAAAGCCCGTCTACCCCTCTGTGCCTGGCAGCCCGGCCAACCGATCCCCCGACCTGAGATCGTAGTGTGCGACCAGTATGAAAATTATCTGGAGACGCCGCCTGAAGGCTTGGAGGTCGAGGACGCGGAGGTGATTTGGTGGACGGTAGCCTCTAGCTTCAGCCGCGAGGAGTTACGGAGCAAGCTCGTGCCAGTCATCGAAAAGCGGCAAGACTGGGCATGCTTCCTCTTTTCCCCAATCGCAGACCTGGAAGGCAATGGCCGCTATCCATCCGGTGTCATTCAGCTTCTTCGAGACATTCTGCCGGAGGGCGCGCTCATTGCTGTTGAGCCCGCAGCAGGGGAGGAGTTGTCCGAGCTCGCGGGTACCTTGGCTATCCAAAACCTGATTTGGCATGAACTTACCTGGGCCGCTTTTCGGCTTGCTCTGAATCAGGAGCTACCTGACTATCTTCGGGACATGTACTTTGCTGGTGATTTGGGGATCTAGTAGGGGAGGGCGCGACCCTTTCCTGATTAACCGTCATGTAACGAAACATTTCCTCATCTCAGTGCACCTGTAGGTGGTGGCCACTGGCCCAGCGCAAGGCTACTATGGCGCGTCGTTGCCATTGCTTCACGCTGACAACTTTCACTCGGAAAGCTTTCATGCTGAAGACGTCCAGGGAGGGGTTGCCATGTGGGTAGATAACGAGACGGAAACAGACTTCCTCAATTTTTCTGGGGTCGCTGACACGGTCGCCGAGATCGTCTACCAGGCCGATGGTCGTCCGATTTCCATCGGCGTATCCGGCGCTTGGGGCGCGGGCAAGTCGTCCATGATCAAGTTGATCCAGGCGTCGCTGAAAGATCCTCCCCAAGGCGAAGAGAAACCAAAAAAGGACTTTGTATTCGTCGAGTTCAACGCCTGGCTCTATCAAGGCTACGATGACGCCCGTGCTGCCCTGATGGACGTGATCGCCACGCGTCTGGAGACCGAGGCTAAGAAGCGCGCGAAAGGACTAGATAAGGCATCTGAGCTGCTTTCGCGGGTGAATTGGCTCCGGGCCGCGAAGCTCGCTGGCAGCACCGCCTTGTCTTTTGCTACCGGAGTACCCGCGCCGGGCCTGCTGGGCGAGATCATCGGCCTTATTGACCGAGTTCGATCTGGGCAGGTTGATCAGGATGCCATTGAGGCATTGCACGACACCGCCGAAAAAGCCAAGGATGAGGCCGGTAAGCTATGGAATAGTACACCAGCCAAAAAGTCTCCGCCGAAGGAGATTCAGGCACTCAGGGATAACTTCGAGGCCATCCTGGAAGAGCTGGGGGTCACCCTGGTCGTGTTGATCGACGACCTGGATCGCTGCCTGCCGGAGACCACGATCTCAACCCTGGAAGCCATTCGTCTCTTCCTGTTCCTGCGCAACACGGCGTTTGTGATCGCTGCGGACAACGAGATGATCAAGCACGCGGTGCGCAAGCACTTTAGCGGAGTGCCCGATGATGTCTTGGTGACCAGCTATTTCGACAAACTGATTCAGGTGCCGATTCGTGTCCCTCCCTTGGGCACCCAGGAGGTCAGGGCGTACATGATGATGCTGTTCCTAGAGAACAGTACGCTGCCCAAAGAGGTCGTCGAAGAAATTCGAGTCAAGGTGCGCGGACAGCTTCGGACAACCTGGCAGGGCAACCGGGTGGATCGCGCGTTCATGCAGACCTTGTACGACGATTACCCCACAGACCTGATCGGCAAGTTTGATACCGCTGAGCGCCTGGCTGCAGTAATGACGTCCGCTTCTGGTATCCAGGGAAACCCGCGACTCATCAAGCGATTTCTCAACGCCCTGTCCATCCGGATGAGCATCTCTCGGGCTCAAGGGGTGGGTGTCGACGAAGCGGTGCTACTCAAACTTATGCTGTTCGAGCGTAGCGGTAACCCCAAAGCGTACGAAGAGCTGATGAAGGCTGTGGCCTCACACAAGGACGGCAAGCCCGTGCTGCTTGGCGAGTGGGAAGCGGATGGGAAGTTGGGTAAGGCCCTGACACTCCAGCAGCCCTGGGATCTTCCTTTCGTCAAAGAGTGGCTCGCTCTGCCTCCAGCATTGGCAGACAAAGATTTGCGGGGTGCTATCTACGTCAGTCGTGAGCACGCTCCGATCATTACAGACGAAGACCGATTGTCTTCAGAGGCTGCCGAGTTGCTTACGGCACTGCTTGCTACCCCTGACATGGCTGAGCAGCTCAAGGATCGGCTGGCTCTCATAGCGCCTGTCGATATCAACGTCGTGATGGATCGTTTGCTGGATAAAGCGGGTGCTGAGCAAGAGTGGGGCGTACCGGACATCCTGGAGGCGTTGCTCGTGGTCGGGCGCCTAGATGCACAGCAGGGGCTCCGCCTGGCGGCGTTCCTGAAGGCACGTCCGCCGGCACAAATACAGCCGAGCATTGTGCCAAAACTGACGGACGAGGCTTGGGTGAAGTCGGTCTACGAATTCTGGATGACGGCTGAAGTCAGTGGGCCGGTGAAGGCTGCGATAAGGAAGTTCGATGGGAACGTCACAAAATAACGATCCGCCTGGCAAGGGCCTACCGTACGTACCACCTTGGACTCCTCCGCTGCCGCCGTTGCCGCCGCCCGTGCCGCCAAAGCCGCCCGAGCCACCGGAGGATCCACAGGATGACGGGCCACCTGAGCCAGACAAGGACGAGACCGAGGATGGTAATGACCAACCCGAAGACCCAAGGCAGGTACCCCAGGCACCTTCAACCTTAGCCCCTCCTGCGCGATTCAAGGGAGCTCGGCGAGGGCTGGGTGACTTCGCAAACAGTGGTAATCGCAATAGCTTGCGCAAGAGCCTGCGGGAATATGTGCGCCATGGGTATGGTGGATCAAAAACCACCACGGCACGCTTTGGAGGCACCGCGTCAATCGCCGGGGCCTTCGGCAGCGCGCTTGAGTCGGTCGCGGATGGCAGCCAGCAAGCTGGCCCTGGTGTACTTGACCGTGCCCTTCTGCAAGGTCGCTCCGCCTCCGAAGTGATGGATGCGCTGGTTGAAGCAGTCCGCCCAGTAGACGGTACTCAAGATGCAGAGGCCGAGCGTGCTTCGATTCGTGGGTCGCTGTCCGATGTTTTGGTGCGCTACCCAGATGCTGATCTGCTCAACCTGTCAGCTGAGCAGCGGGCTTTTGCGATTGAGCGTTTCACAGCGATGGACGTGTTCCATCGGTACGAGCTCGATATGTGCAAGACCATCCAGGAAAAGGCGCCTTCAGCATCGGTCGCAATGCGTCGCTTGAAGGAGATCAAGGACTACATCAAAGAATGCGTGAGCGCTTCGTTCCGCAAGATCGCAACCGCTAGAACGCCTTTGACTACCGCAAGGATTTCTCAGGTGGTCACCCAGGCGCTGCAGGACACCTTTGAAGTGTTTGAGGGGTACGTAGAATGAGGTTTGTGTGCGGCCCAGCTGGATTCACGGTGCCGGGTATGGACGGCGCCATGCAAGTAGTGATCTACGGCAAAGCTGAAGATGGACAGGTCAGCGTCGGTGGCTATGCCCGTGAACTGCTGGACAAAGCCCATTTGGAAATCAGCCCTCAAGCCTGGGACTTTCTGAGTATCGCGCTTTCGGTGGTGGCTGCTGACTTCACTGATTTGAGAGCAAAGAGTGCCGACGCCTGGACTCGGCAGATCAGTCTTGAGATTGCTGTGCAAGATCCGGTGTTTTGGAACGCCCAGGCTCGTGCCTTGGAGGCGGCGTTGCGCTTTCTCACAACGGATCAATGGACGCTGGCATTTCATCCTGGTGGTTTTGGGCCACCTGCACAGATGCAGGCTCTGCATCCTGTTGAAGATTCGGTGGTGCTGCTCTCTGGCGGTCTAGACAGCTTGATTGGTGCAATTGACCTAGTCGAACAGGGGATAAAACCCTACGCAGTGAGCCAGATTGTCAGAGGCGATGGCGAGAAGCAGGATCTGTTTGCTCAGAGCCTTGGGTTGAACCGGATCGGTCTCAACCACGTGGCCAGATCGCCCGGGCAGCAAGAGCCGTCCCAGCGCGCTCGCTCGATCGTATTTTTGGCATTTGGCCTAGCCGTAGCGACCTCGCTCGATCGCTACCATCGTGGTGAGACCGTTCCGCTGTATATCTGCGAGAACGGATTCATCGCCATCAATCCACCGCTGACCATATCCCGGATCGGTAGCCTGAGCACTCGCACTGCGCATCCTGAATACTTGGGGCGGCTACAACAGATTTTTGATGCTGCTGGCATCAACGTTCAGATTCGCAACCCCTATGCCTTGCTCACGAAAGGCGAAATGATGGTGGGCTGCAAAAATCAGGATTTGCTCAAACAGCATGCCGTGACATCCACCAGTTGTGGACGCTTCCAGCGGTTCGGCTATAAACATTGTGGCCGTTGCGTTCCGTGCCAAGTTAGGCGCGCTTCGTTTAAACGCTGGTCGTCGCTCCGTGATCAAACCGAATACGTCCACGATAACCTGAACAAAGATGACCTGCAGCATGGGCGATTCGAAGACGTGCGCTCGGTGGGCATAGCGTTGGCAAACGTGGCTCAAAATGGCTTCGAAGAGTGGCTAGGCCACAGCCTCTTTTCTCCGTTCATCCATGATCGCCAAGGGTACAGTCAGATGCTTGCGCGAGGGCTTGATGAGCTTGGCGTTTTGCATCGTGACTATCGGCTGATTTAGCCGAGGGATGCGTGCGTCGAATGGCTACGCGGTGTGGCTTGATGCATAGCCATAGTCTATGTGTGGTTATATGCATGGGCAAGTGAGGCCGATCCAGGCGCTTCTCGCAGATCTGTGGCATTCAGAATTGGGAAGCCATTTGATGAGCCGAGGGGCCTTGATCGAGGTCTCATCTGTCCAATTCTGAATTGACGGTCGCGATCAGCCCATGTCATCTATGAAGTCTGGTGGCTTAGCCGTCCTGATCAACCTTTCAGTAACTCAGTATTCCAGCCTCCCCATTGATTTTACCATCCTTAGTTGAAGATTTTAATCAAGGCGATCCTGCTTCCATTTAAAGTTCGGTTTAGCCTTATATTGTTGCGGCGAACTCTTGGTTCGAACATAATTCGCGCCCCTTCAACCTAGTACCATCGACCGAATGTTGGCCGGCTCACAAAAATGGTGAGTACCTGACATTTTATTGGGGGATGGCGGTAGAGTTAACCCATCTGTTAAGTGAGTAGAGGCTGATATGGGCTGTCTTCAAGAGTTCGCTCGTCTGACTGAGTTATTGCGTATGTTGGAAAAACAGAAAGAGCATATGCTTCAGGATGGAGAGCTCGTTCGGGAGCTGGAGTTCGAAAGGAAATGCAACGCGCTCTTGGACGAATATGGCATTTCTAGGGAGCGCATGTTGGAGATCGTACTGGGCCGTCCCGATGTGCCCCGGGCAATTCGAAAGGAGCTAGCTGGTGTGAGGGATTTGAAAAGCGAAACCCGGGCTCCAACCCCTGCTAAGCAGGCTGCTGCGAGCACCGCACCTGAATCTGACCTGCGACCTGCCAGCTCAAATGCTGCTGCATGGAGGGAAAAATTTGGACATCGAAGCTTTGAGTCTTGGTTCAATCAAGCGAGTCCTGAGCGCAGCTGAGTTAAGTAGCAGTTTTTAAAACATTAACACAGCGGCTGATTTTGAATTTCCCGGATTTTAAATGGTTAGTGTTGGCTAGATAGTGAAGTTTGACACTAACTCAATTCTGAATTGACATGCGTTTATGGTCAGATTGCTGTCTGTATGGCCAAGAGCTGTTTCATTTCCGAATAGGCTCTTGCGACCGGGGTGTCCTTAGTCATTAGCTTACCAAAGAATGAAGCCATAATTACGTAATCTTGATCAATAAGGTCGTTTGTTATGCGAGCGCCGGGGCGACTGTCGATCCCACCCTTGCTGACCCATTCCATATTGTGCCAAAAGCAAGATATGAAATACCTCAGAACCAGTGGCTTATTTTTCAGAAACTTTTTGATGCGGACGTCCGAAAATCCTTTTTTCCTGAGAAATACTGTCGCACACTCAAAGGCCATTGAATAAATGGCCCCAAGGCGATGCTCATTCGGTGGGGTTTGCCGTAGTTCTTTGGATGCCGTCGGCCCGAGAACAGTTTTCAGCAGGCCGTCTCTTTTCAAGAACTCTTCTTGGTTTTTGACATGATTCAGCTCGTGCTTTTCAATATCTGGCTGAATTTCCTCGATATGTGCAGCGATGAGGCCTAGCCCGGCAGGTGAGTCAGAGCCTGCTTTCAAATCGTTCATCGCCAGTCGAATGACCTTGGTGAAAGCTTTGTCGACCAAGCGTCCTTCCATGCTTTTCAGCTCGGCGCACTCCATTTGAAACGCAACGCCGACAGATAGCGAAACCGACACTCGACCGGGAATAGACGACAGGGCGCCCAGTGATCCGCGCATGGTTTCCCGCCATTGGGGGCCTTTGCACATTTCGAGGAGTGCAGCGTCCGGAATTAAAAACTTGGCCTTGGGCCTATCTTCAATTAATTGCTTCAGCTCCTCCGAGCGGAAGTAGTTCTGATCCAAGGTGTAAATTTCTGTCATGGGGGAGACCTAAGATACGCAATCGCTCATGGCGCAGCCGAGATGGACACGGTGGTTATTACATACAGATCATCAACACGGTTTTGGATTACGGACGCCAGGCGATCCTAGTCGTTTGTCTGAGATCACCTATCTCATCCTGTATGGCTGAGTATTCCGTAAATGAGTTATCGGGCGTGCACAACCATTGCCATCATTCCTTAGCCATTGGCGCAGGCTCCTCGCTGCCCTCAGCTCGGCTAACGCTCTCACTGGTCTCAACCATGCGCAACATCTGCTCCCTGACTTGGTGCTCACATTTGTGGCAGGCGAAGTATTGAATTCTTTCCACGTCGCCTGTGACGAATTCATCGCATCGTTCGCACATAATCGCCTTCCAGCCCCGGTCAAAGCACGATACACAGCTCCACATTCCTTCGATGAAAAATACCGATGGTTCAGGGTGTTCACACTTGTGGCAGGATGCGATGTGCAGCTGACCTTCTTCGCACCAGTCGTCTCCCTCGGCAAAGTGTTTAGAGCAGAGGTCGATCAGGATGTCGGTATCAGCTACGTGGCCGCAGTTCGGGCAAGCATGCAAATCTTTCTGGAAGAATTTGAATGGCGCGTTGCAGCTCGGGCAGGGCAATTCTGCCTGGCACTCTTCCACAGCGGTGTCATCGACCCCACACACCATGCAGGTGTAGTCAGTACCCCATGAGTGGGTCTCGCCAACAATAGCGGCGGGCATGTGGCAATGGCCGCAGGGAGTGATTTTTTTACCTTTCTTCTCTTGGATCTCGATTTGAGGCTTCAGAATTTCGAATCGGGTTTTGATGAATTCGCCCTGGCGCATCATGCGCTGGTTGAGCACTTGTAGCTCCACTGCATAGGGTTGAAACACGCCGTCCCATAACCCGGTCAGAAGCGCATGCAGGTAGTGCCAAGATGCCCATGCCTCGGCAATCACGCCGGCCTGTGTCTTGCTCGGATTATCCATACCTGAATGTGCGAAATGGACAATCTGATTTCGGTGCTCGCCCAGTGCCTTGAAGTTGTCAGAGGCGTTCTTGTCGATTTTCTCGCCAAGAATGGACGGGATTCGGTTAAGGGCGTCATCAAGGTAAACGGAGAGAAAGTCACCAACGGCTAAGTTTTGGAGATCTCCGGTCTCAGGCTTTGAAAGCATGAGTGTCCAGTGCTCCTTCATGAGCCGGGCTTTCAGGAACAGCTCGACCGCCGTGTACAGATCGACGATGGCATTCTTGGGTTTGTTTTGGAGATGGTCGATAGAGCTATTCACGAAGCCCAGGGCGTTTCGCACCAGGGCATCGAAAAGCTCTTCTTTCGTCCGGCGTTCCTGCTTCAACCACCTGCGTGCCATTACGCTTCACCGCCTCTGTGTTGATTGTATGCTGGGATTGTAGGGGCGAAAGCACCTCAATGGCTCGCTTTCCGCACGCTCGCTATGGCCCACGCGGGAGCCCGTAGGCCAACTGGTGGCTATTCTTGGAGGGTGACGGTGATGGCAGTAGCATCTATGCCATAGAACCGGGCCATAGAGTCTTTGGCTCCCTTGATCGTTAGATAGGGCTCTCCCTTTGTCTCTGCGACAAAACCTTCGACTTCAATGGGAGTATTCATGCTGAATAGCTCCCTCACTCCGCGAGCTAAACCTACGTTCTCATTGTTTTTGAACAAACCGCTGACGGATCCAGAGACATCGATCGCTTTTCTAAATTTCACATCCCATTGCTTCTCGCCGTCAGGGGACAAGACCTTGCACCACTCACAGATCTCGAAAATCAAACCACCTGGATCATGCGCAGATCCATCGGATTGGCCCTTAGGCCAGTATACGAACGATACTGCCAACGCCTCCGCGTCATCTGCCACGGGCAGGCGTAAAGAGGCGCCATCGGTTTTGCTCCACGGAGCGGCGGTCTGATGTCGATAAATGAATTCTCTGTTACTCATGGCAATTCCTTAAAAGACTGCGTTGACTCTTAGACGGCTCGGTGTCGAACCTTGTCTGTCGACGGCCCGGGAGACCATTTCACTGGTAGTGAAGGGGGGCTGGCCTACGGGTCAAGTGTTAAACAAATGGTGCAAAACTGGGCGATCGAGTCAGACCTTGGCGATCTGCGATTTCACGGCCAGCGTCAGAGTTAACCGCTGATTGGTATACGTCTTGAAGAAGCCTTCTTTAATGGCCTTTGTCTGAGTGGTGGTGGGTGGAGAGCAGTCTCGCAAGCCTGTTTTACTTCAAAGGCGGGAATGACCATACGAGAGGTGCTTTGCCTGCTCCCGTATGGTTAATTTCCGCTGGGCTAAACGGCTTGCATGTGCTGCTCGACCGGGGTGGCTTGGACATGCCGGCAGATAGACGCGAAGTCGACCGCCTGCTGCTTCAGTACGTCCATCGCCTGTGCTTGCCAGACTAAGTCACCCTGCTCAAAGAAGCTTGATCTGAGCTTGCGCACGACTTGGAGAGCATGCGCTGCAAAATTGCAAAAATTACCGAGTTCCCAATACAGCAAGCCAGCAGAATGAACCAGTGCCGCGTGGCTGATCTTGGTCGCAGGGGTAACTAGTACTGTGAGGAATTCGCACTCTGAGGATTCGCTGACGTTTGCTCGCATCCAGTCTGGGTGTGAGGTAGCTTGCCTTGCTTTGTTCACGTGCAACGTTCCGTCGGTGGTGTTGACGTAGTCCTCGAAGACAATGCACTTCGTATCACAAATCCACCATGGATCTGGCGAGCCGTCACTTTCAACCTTTCCTGCATTGAAGCCTAAAAGCCCCCCAAGGTCTTTTTGCGCTTGCTCGAACGTATCGGGATGCCGAAGCCCATCTAGAATGGACATCTCTAGCTTGGCAAAATCACGATCATGGGTGGCGCCCAGTCGAGTCAGTTCAGCGCCCAATCGCTCGACCTGGCGTTGAAGAGCAATATCATCTTCCTGAACATTGACTGATTCACTGACCTCACGGCGAGCAAACGTTGTGAGCCATGGGATAGTGGGAGCGCACTTATGCGCATCGCTGAAATACTGTCGTGACTTTGCTGCCATTGAGGAGTTGCCAGCCTGCGCTCCGAGGTAGCACGCTGAACCAGCAAGGTAGTTCCAAAGCGCTCGGTAACCTCGCAGATCAGCAGAGGTTAGGATCCCTAAAACGCGCTCAGCGGCGCCTACTGCCTCTTCATAATTATGGTTCCAAAGCGCAGTCTGGTAATCGATTTCAGCTCCAACGGCACTCTCCAACTCTGCGATCGCTGGCAAGAACGTCTGTTGAGTGCGATCGCGCTCATCAAGGATCAATCGGTTGACCTGTTCCCAGTCCCTGCCGTTTGCTAGGAAAATTTCAAAATTCTCGATTATGTCGGCAAGCTCAGTGCCTCGGGACTGCTCTGCCCCAAAGCTGATTTCTGCCTGGAGTTCCGGGTGGAAAAATGGTCGGCGGCGCAAGTCTGCCAGATAGTCTGGTAGCTCATCGCCGGAAACTACCACGGCGGAATAGTCTTCAAGGGAGCGGGTACATCTCCCGATAGCCTGAACCACCCTGGTCTGGATTCGTTCGTTATAGAGCGCGTTAGCAGCCATCCGGGTCATCAGGAATCGCTCTTGGGCATTCATCGCTTTGGGAAGGCCTTCAATGAATAGTAGGCGGCATTCATCCCCGGCGAAGTCGATCCCGTCATATCGGTTTGCAACGACGGCTACCGCTTTTTTAGCCAGCGTGAAGTCAGCCTTAGATTCTTCGATATCCGTTGCGTGGAATACTCTAAATTTGAGGTTTTTATTAACTTCCTCGGCAACCTGCGCGGCTGCTTTATCGCTCGGTACAAGTACAACGCTGCGACTAGCTCGCCGCATCAGCTCACATCTAAGCTGTACAGTCTCTTCTGCGGTAAGGGACATCTGTGGAAAAATGAAGAAGCGGCGGCCAACACCTTGGGTGTCCCAACCGTCAGGTGCAGGGAGACGCATGATTTTTTTGCGGCCAGTAAGCCGTTCCAGGTCTCCTCCCGCACCTAGGGTTGCGGACATGTATATACGTTGCTTAGCGTGGCCAAATGCGGGGTGAGAGAATGTAGGTGGCAGAAGAGGCCTGATCATTATCTCCTGAGAAGATAGGTAGACGTGGCAGGCGTCAAGGTGGCTACGGATCAGTGACCAGGAATAGGCTAGGTCGGTGCCCTGGGTATGGACATCCAGAATTTCAATGATCTGGGGTGTAAGCTTTACCACCGTAGGCGTAGCAATTTTCTCTACCCAGTTACGGTCTACCACGTCCTCCCAGATGCCGCTCAAGCGCGAGAGGTCTGTGGCGGTCAGATAGGGTGCGAAAGCATTGCAAAGAGCTTGATGCAATCCTGCGTACCGGCCTTCGAGGCGGTTAACGCGCAGCGTCCATAGATGCGCGATATAGTTTTCACTGGCGTGTGCATCGTCGACAAAGATGATGTCGGCTTGATTGAAGAATGGATTTGTATTGAATAAAGCTGAATAGGTGGTGACTGCGATTTTTTGCGCTTGGAGGTAATCCGTTTTGGATGCAGGGGTGAAATCTCTCTTGCTGCCCACAAAAGTTGACACCGAAAGGCCGTATTTTTTCTCTGCTTCCTCGGCTACCTGATAGACCAGTTGCTTAGTAGGGCAGAGGTAGATTACGCGTTCCCTGTACTTTCGACGGCGCCACTCTGCGATTAGTAGCCCCACCAAGGTCTTTCCGCTACCTGTAGGTAGCTGCAATGCTACGTCCTCGGCGTTGACAGCTTTTGCAGCATAGGCTTGCATCATCTGGGCCTGATGAGGCAAGACGTCAGGAAATTTTCTCCGAGGTAGCTCCCGGAAAAGTTTATCCGGCGAGTCAGGTACAGAAGTACCTGTGTTGGGGATCTTGAAAGCCATGTTCACTCCTTGTGTGCGCCTTGGGACATGCCTGCCGGATTCATGGTGCGACTTTCAGTAACATTCTCTGAACGCCCGGTGGAGCCAATGTATAGCAGGCTCGGCTTCCGAATGTTGAGTTATGCCTTCAAAGGTTTGATTGGTTGAGTCTGCGGATAGCCTATGTTGCGATCACCCGTACAATAACTTCTTGCTACTGGCACATTACGTGGACTGAAAAGGTTCGTGCGTCCAATAAGGCCAGCTGTCATATCGAGGGGCATGAAACCTTCTAGAGGATCGAGGGCCCTCGAACTGCATCGCGTTCAGATGGCATCATCCGCAGGATAGTTAAAAGGACGGTAGTCATGGCCGTCCCAGGGTTGTCAAGATGGAGTAGGAGGGGCAATAGCAGTTTAAAACTGCAAGCTCTCCGGCTCCAGAGTGGCATCCACCTCGGACACCCCATCGCACCATGTCCCCAACTTACGCCCGGGACGTGTCCAGCTGGTCAAAAGGCCGGATAGCCCGTGCGTTATCGAGCCAGTCCTCAGGGTCTTCAAGTTTCTCTCTGACGTAATCGCCGTCGCGATTGCGGTAGCCGAAGGCCAAGTACCGCAGATTTTCGCGGCGGATCATGTAAGCCGCCGTGACCCTAGCCTGGCAGGCATACTCTGCTCCATCGAAGACGGGGGCGAGCAGTCCCATCCTGGCCAATGTGAGCTCAGTCTGCTCTCGCACAAACTCGACGAAAAGTTGCTGTGGGTCTGCCACCTCTGCTTTGAGCGCCTTGGGCCGACCATCTTCATGTTCCAGGCCGTAGAGGTAAGCCGTCTCCTGAGACTCCACAAACAATATATTCTTGAAAACCCGACATGCACCTCCAGGCTCGCAAGCCTTAATGTCAGCGAGCCAAAGCTCGTCATGCTGGGAGTCCGGGAAGCGCCCTGCGAAACGCGGGTTTGAGGCTGAGTAGATGGTGGCTGGTGTGATGCTGTCCTGCATGGTTGCGCTCCAAAAATACCGTCGGGTGTCGTCCATCATCGAGTGTAGTCACGCATGGCGACGATCAATGACGACTACTCTGGGGATGGACTTGGGTGTTGAGCTATAGGCAGGAATATGACTCGTAACGAACGGGGAGTTCTAATGGCAAGCTAGGCGTTCAATTCCGGGGCTTTGCAGGCTTTGAGCAAGAAAATCCATTCGTTCTGCGCAATATAGGAGATAAGCCATGCCTCTCGGCTACGATCCAAATGCCCCCAAACAGGCACTCAATCTTTTCGTCAACGGTGACCTACTGGACAGAGCAGTGGAATTGGATCTGAACCTCTCCGCTGTCTTAGAAAACGCCATAGCTGACGCTGTCGTCCGGTCTCATGAGAGTGAGCAGGGCCTTGCAGAAAACCGAGACGACATACTGGACGAATCCGTGTATCAGATTGACCAGAATGTACTGACTGCAGCTATTGGTGTTTTCGGTAACGCCACTCACGCGAAAAAATGGCTGACCACCCCATCGCGAGCGCTAGACAACATGCGCCCAACAGAGGCCGATACTCAAGAAGTCATGGATTTGATACGCCGCATAGACAACGGCTTTGGTAACTAGCAAATAGCGTCAGATCTGGCGGCTGTCAGCATGCCCGAAATCACCTCAGCCCCACATCTTGCTCAAAGCTCATGCCAATGCCGCTGAACGGTGGATCTTGGAAGCCCCAGTTCTTTCGCTGCCTCAACCTGCGTCAGCCCCTGACTTTTGAGCTTCTGCACATTCGCACGCGTAGCGGCAGCGCGAATGCTCGTTGGGTGTGTGCTATCTACGGTCTCTGCAGACGCCGGTGGAATCTGATCAGCCAACCCAAGAACTTCCAATTCTTTGATTGCCTGCATCAGCACAGTCTTGGGTGAGTCCTGAGAGTCAGAAGCTGTGGCAACGGCTATCAGAGCGGAAGGGGAAAGATCGAGCATATAGGCTAGGTCTGCTGCCACCTTGAGCGTCGGAGTGGTCTTCCCGCTTTCCAGTTGGCTGATATGCGACGCAGCCACCGTCCCGCTGAGATCCTTCTGCGTCAAACCTTTGGCCTGGCGGATGACGCGTAGCGCGGCGGCGAAACCAGTTTGAATCGACATTAGGTCTTCTCAAAAGGAGACGGTATGCCTCGTTTGCCTGCGCCCGAACAAATCTATATATTAAGTCGTATGGGCATTACGTTGCCTTCACGGTTAGCTCCTGGCATGCGGCACAGAACGGCGTTTCAGCAACATGCCTGCAAGGGCCGCCAAGGCCCGTGGTGGCGCTCCCTCACGGGGTCGTGCTGAGGCGCAATTAAGACTTAAATTGCTTTATGTACAGGGTAGACACAAAGGAAAGCCAGGATGTCAGAGCTGAAGAAAGTAACTGTCACTGTTAAGAATTTCGAGTCCAGCTCAGCTGACGACTATGCGCGTCTTTACAAAAAAGTTCGTCTTTTGGATCTGTCTGGTAAGAACATTTATTTTAAGAATCTAATCATTCCAAAATACCTTGAACGCCGAGGTGCGTTTGCACAGGACGTTTCGAGAACTTGGTATGTAAAAAACGTTCATGGTTCTGCAGTGGTATTGGTAGCGTTTGAAGCCCAAAACGGTACTGTCGAATATGATCTTGATGAGGTTCGCAACTTGTCCCGCAGGGGCTTCTGGTGGGGAGTTCTGATTGGGATTGCCGCAATCCCTGCCGGATGCATTGTCGCCATTGCAACGTATGGGCTCGGACTGGCCTTGATTCCCTTTTTTTTGTATCAAGCGTATATGCAGGTCATCAGGATTCCGTCTCGGTTGAGCCATAAGCAATTGCTTCAGGACTTTTCTCAACACGGCATTAGGGGTGGCGAGGGTTGGTCTCGCTAGATGGTTTAGTCGCGACGGACGCTTATGGGCCTGCCTACCGCTAAAGAGCACGCTGATCACAGTCAGTCTACTCCGAACTTCAATATAGCGATAAACCATCAATTGGAAGATCCACGCAGAACCGTCAAGAGACAGGTTCTGGGTTGGTGAGAAATGCCGACCCGGCCCGGTTCTTGGGAGATAAGGGTTCCCCAATGAAGATTTTGATTTACTCGGATTTGCACAACGAATTTGACTGCTTCGCCCCACCCGATATCGACGTTGACTTAGTGATCTTGGCTGGGGATATCGATCTCCTGCACCGAGGGGTGAGGTGGGCAAATGACTCGTTCACAAGTGATGTGATTTATTGCAGCGGTAATCACGAGTTCTATAAGGGCCATCTCATCCGTACTCGCGAGAAAATGGAGGCAGCAGCGGCCCCGCATGTCCATGTCCTGGACAACCAAGTCTGGGCATCGGGCGGTGTCCGATTTCTTGTTGCGACCGCTTGGACTGATTTCTCTGGAACAGGTGATGTGATGGCTGCTTCCAGTGCATGCGTTCGGGAGCTGAATGACTTTCGAATGATCCGCACGGGTAGCGAATACCGTCGCATCCGACCAGCGGATCTCATTGAGAAAAACCGAACAGCTTACGAGTTTTTGCGCGAGCAGCTTGCGATTCCATATGCCGGCAAGACGGTAGTTATCACTCATCATTGCCCCATCCCAGAGGCCTCTGGGGGAGAGCATTCTGAACATTTGAGTGCCGGCTATTTCAATCGCTGGCACCAGTTAGTTGATCAGTCCGACGTATGGATTTTTGGGCATACCCACTATGCGATCGATCAATTTTTTGGGCGGTGCCGGCTAATCTCGAACCCTCGGGGATATCCGTCTGAAGAAACGGGGTTTGACCCTAGCAAAATTCTGGAGATTTAAAGTGCCAAAAGTAGCGAGGAGTCCGGCGGGTGACGTAACTCCCATCCCTCTGCAAGTCATTGCAGCGAAGCGAATCAAGTGGGGCGTTGTCATCGATGCGTACCTTACCGATGTCGCGAGGGTTGGGGCGCGATACTCGGCTATGGCTTTTTCGGATCGGGCAGGTCTGATTGAGGACGGAGAGACCGTCGCCACTCCGCCGGCCAAGGCTGTCGCTGAACAGCATGGCTTCGTATTGCTCCAGAGCCTCAGTGGCCATGATCATTACGTCGTCGTGAACTGGCTCGAAGCCGATCAGGCCAGCAACCATGCCAGTCTATGAAATGATCCGGATCACGGGGCTTGGGGAGGTTTATGGCGAGCATATGCTCCTGGATTGAGCTACCGCGCTTGCTCGCTGCCGATTGATTTCCGGATCACACCTATGATTGTCGTTGCTTGTTTCTGAGCGGATCTGGGGCTTTCTAGATGTTCACACAGGCGTTAGGCGGGGAGGGTAGCCGACTAGTCATGTTGCTCTCGTGCAGCGTCCGGATCTTCATATCTGGCACAGATATTGGGCTCATTAACGTCGCGTTCGGTTTGCCCAAACGACCCGAAAAACGGGTGTCTCAGAAAGATGTAAACCTGTTTTTTAATCTGTTAACCACTACAGTTAACAAGTCGAAAAATCAGTTTACAGTCCCCTGTTGCAGAGGGCTACGTCATGATCGAAGTGATTGGCGTAACAGACTCGGGTACCGTTTAACGACGGTTTGCTTCGGCAGTCATGGTGCTTGAATCAGGTCGGTCAGGAGGCAAAGCATAGTGATTTCAGCCGTCATACTCGATGCATTTGGTACCGCTGTTCGCATTCGTCAACGCACCAACCCTTATGGGGCTTTGTTCAGAGAAGGCCGCCGACAGGGGGTAGCGCTCACACCCAACGGCCCTCACTTCGTAATGACGGCAAACCTCACTTTTGATCAAGTGGCTGAACATCTGGGGATAGAGCTTTCTCCCTCTAAGCGAGCCGAGATGAACGCTGCGTTAGGCAAAGAGCTGGTATCCGTCGAGCCCTACCCTGATGCTCTTGATGCGATTGCCAAGTTGCAGGAAGCTGGGGTGATCATTGGTATCTGTTCGAATTTAGCTCAGCCCTTCGGTTCTGTGATTAGGAAGGCCTTTCCGCACGTGCAGTATTACGCTTTCAGTTACGAGCTTGGAATCATGAAGCCGAACCCTGAAATCTATTTGGCCTTATGCAGTGAGATGGGCGTGGAGGCCGGTCACGGCAACGCTGACAAAGGACGAGTAGTAATGATTGGTGATTCGAGAAAGTGCGACAGAGATGGCCCCAGCGGTCTCGGAATAATCGGGTACCACTTGGATCGGTCAGATCTGGGGCAGATAAGCGATCTCACGCAATTCGCTAACCAGCTCATCGGTCATGATTGTGCTACGTGAGTGGTAGGCATCCTGAAAGTCGGTCAGTTGATACATCCGGGTGAAGATCTAGGCAGCCCTGAACTCACCCGATATCCGAAAGACCGTCCTTGGCACGTTGCTCTGACCCCCAAATAGGGGGGGCTACCGACCTTCTCAGAGAGTGCCAAAATGCCGTCTTCTGCGGGCAGTGTCAGACAAGTCTATGGTTTTGCGACATTTAATGTCGCTTTAAGGACTTTTTTGCACCCCACCCCCTTGAAAATTTTAAAGCGAGACGGAGTTCTATATTTGAGAGCAAAAAGATTTTCTACGATGCCGGCCCCACTGATGATGCTTGGATAGGACATGGTGTGATGGTGGATCTTTTCGCTTTTGATCTGAGAGCTTTTTAGGCCTCAATTGCCTTGCCGATAGGCGAGGCGAGGGCTTCTAGGGGGGATCGTCTCTTCGGCCGTAAGGCCGCTGCTTTTGCTTTTGACTTCAAAAAACAAACTGAACCCAATTTTTTTTGAGTGGAGCAGCTCCGCTTCAAAATGCACCCATGTCAGACAACCTTCAACAACCCTGGAATTGGGAGGGGCTGTATTTTCCCTCGTACATAGGAGTGTTATTGGCTCTGGATTATCAACACATTGATCCGCGTAATGATGTCCATGGATTACTGAGTAGCGTGGACTAAAGATAGACTGTAAATGGATCGAGAAAAGATCCATTTTCGACATATTTAAGAGTGCCATTCATTCCGATGTGCCCTAGCAAGAATCATCAATATCTTCAAACCTGAGTCAGCGCCGCAGAATTATGCGAGATCTGTAGCTAAGGGCGATGCTGGCCTCAAGAAAGAAATCGAATTCGAAACGAAGCTGCACGATTTGCTCGCAAAATACGGCTACAGCCTCATCCGCGCATGCTCCGGACGCGCTTTGGGTGATGGGTTCCAATGCCGTCATCACATGGCCCAAGCTGGTGGCCCTGGCAGATGTCGTGAACAGTGTCTCGAAGTCTGGCAGCACCATCGCTCTAGCTCCAATGAATAAGTGCCGCCCACTAGGCTTTGCCGGGGTGGGCCTGAGGCATTCGTCCTTCATCCAGAAGATGTGATGCCGGATGGCTATTTGCCATTTGTTGTTCATCTGTGAGAAAACTGCACTGTACGCGTCCGTTGGCTTAACGAACGTCGTCGTGACCCTAAGGAGAGATGTTTTGAGCAGGGACAGCAAGATCAAACGTATCCGAAAAAAGAAGGCAGAGCAGCGTAAGAAAAATCAAGCCAACCCCACGCCGCGAAAACCTTTTAATGAAAACGACGTTGGCCGGTTAACCGCTGAAATGTTCGAGCCACTAACTACCCCTAAGTCGGTCACGGAGCAGATCACGAAATTTGCTTCTGAGATCGAAGCCGGTGCTCCTGTCTTTCTGGAGTGTCAGCCCGAACCCTGGAGCCGGCAGAGTATGTGCGACATGAACGTGGAGAAGTTCATCGAGGAGCACGGCGGCTCGATGCTCTGCGGATACCGGGTTTGGTACACACATCCCATCTATGTAGAGGGGGAGCGCCACGCCGTATGGATAAACGGGGATGAGATCCGAGACGTCTCATTCGTCGATACCGGTGAGACACAGGTATTGTTCCTGCCGGATGCTGTCTCTGGCAAACCATTCGACGATGCTCCGAAAAAGATCCGACGTGCCTTCTCTGATGCACATCAGAAAGCCTTGAAGCTCTACGAGGACTTTGAAACGGCTCAACGTATTCTAGAGATGCCTCCGGCTGAGGCTTGGAGAACCATGCTCAGTTACGAGCAATGGCTGACAGGGCAGCGCATGCCCAATTTTATTTCTAAAGTCGTCTAACGTCCGCTCCGGGCGTGCCTGTCTTAGATACAGTGCGAGCGCTGGGTGTGGTGATGCAGCAAGCATGGAGCTTACGAATGGCAATAGCCCCAATTAACGGAGAAGTCCGCGTTGCGGTTCTGGTCGATTGCGACAACGTGTCACCGGAGGTCTTGGAGCATGCGCTGAAAGTAGCCGCTCAGTTCGGTCGGATCGTCGTAAGGCGAGGGTATGGAAATCACGGCACCCTCGCCAATAAATGGCAGGAAGCGCTGGTCAGACTGGCGTTTACGCCGTGCCTCCAATACCAGTATGCCTCTGGTAAAAATACTTCAGACATCGCGCTCGCCCTCGATGCGCTGGAAGCGCTGTTCGATCACCGTGCCGACATGTTTTGCCTGGTGACCAGCGATTCTGATTTCGCATACCTCTGCCGCAAACTGAGGGAGCGGGGCGCTGCAGTTTGTATCGTTGGCGAAGCCAAAACCCCGGATGCGTTGCGTAACGCCAGCGATCAGTTTTTTGAGTGGCGCCGCAGTGAGGAGCCAAGTAAGCACGAGTCGGCTTTCGTGAAGGATCAGGAAGCCTCAGCGGCGGGTGCTGATGCTCTCACAGTTAAGAAAGACGTGCAGGAGCAGCCAGGCAAAACCGTTTTGCGCAGGCCCAGGTTCATCATCGATGCGGTATCGCTGCTGGCTGCGGGGACGAACGAGGGAAGGGCAACCCTGAGCGGGCTAGGGTTCTATCTCAAACGCACGAATCCAGCCTTCTCTCCGGCTGAATATGGGTATTCGGGCTTGCTGGACATGCTCAAGACTTACGACTTGCTCGAAACTCATCGCGAACCGGGAGGGCATTGGACAGTAGGCTTGGCGGCCACCGCCAAGGTCGCGCCTGAAACCGGCTCAACTGCTGGTAAGTAGAGCTGTCAGGTGTGTTGCCTGCACCTAGTACGGTGAATGGATGAGCAGTTTGTTAGATCAAAGCATCACGTAGATAAGGGAAGGGGTGGTGGTCGAATGACAAGGATGGCACAGGCCCTTGCGCTCATATTCTGCGTGGTCGTCGCAGGCTGGACTGCTAGTGCATTCGCGCGCGGTGCAGCGGTGCATGTCAGCGGTTATACGCGGGCCAATGGAACCTACGTCGCCCCACACTATCGATCGGCGCCCGATGGCGACTTCAGCAATAACTGGAGCACCCTTGGGAATATCAATCCGTACACCGGCAAGCCTGGCACGCTAACATCTCCACACGGTTACGGAGGGGGCGCAGCCATCTCTGCGCCGGTGGTAATTGATGGAACCTCATCTTTTCAACCTCAATCAGAACCGGTGGAGCCATCCCAGCCGTCCCAGTCTCGGCCTTCGCACTACTCGTCCCCTACCGTGAGACATAACGAAGCTCCTGCAAAGCAGGGTAACTGGCTACCTGAGCACGCTCAACTGGATTACTCAAGACGAAACTGGGAGTGCGTGAGGGGATATCGGCGTACGGGTGATACGTGTTCCCAGGTCACCTTGCCCAGGCACGCAAAGCTCGATTTCTTCGGTCACAATTGGGAGTGCGAGCGCGGTTTTCGCAAAGTGGCCGATAACTGCTTGGCCGTTGAGATTCCTATACATGCCAAGCTGGACTTTCTCGGACATGAATGGGAGTGCGAGCGTGGATACCAAAGACAAGGTCGTGGTTGTCTGGCGGTAGGTGTTCCCGAACACGCGAAACTCGATTTTTTCGGGCATGACTGGGAGTGTGTGAAGGGATATAGGAAGTCCGGCGACAATTGTGCAATTGTATCGGTACCCCAGAACGCCAAACTAGATTTTCTTGGTCACGATTGGGAGTGCATGAAAGGCTATCTGAGGTCAGGGAACCAATGCCTCCAGGTTCAGGTGCCCCTCAACGCGAGGCTCGATTTCCTAGGGCATGACTGGGTGTGTAACGCAGGGTTTCAGCGGTCGGTAGATGCGTGCTCGGCGGTGAGTCGGCCATGAAGTTAGCCCGTTTGTGTACCTCTCTGGAGGTGAAAGCGGCTAGCTCCAGCCATGCAGGTAGGGCTCTTGTCACCAAGATTTCCCTGATCGTTAAGGAGTTTGAGGTGGTTGGAGGCAGCTAACTTAGTGGAGCTGGTTGTAGCCACCCATTATCTGAAGCGTAGTGAAAGCTTGGCGCGCCGGGATGAGATGCGTGACCAGGTTCGTTCGTGGGCCGTTGATATTTAAACTTGGAAACGGTGGCTGTTGCAGCTGATGGGCTCTCATGCCTGAGCAAGCTCCCTCGAACGCCCACGCTGCCAGTCCTACAGCTGATCCCATGTTTTGAAACCAATACGGTTGTTGTACAAGGCCAGTCTCGATACGTTTTCCTTGAGCTCTCTCTGGCCGTCGTCATAGGGTGGGAGAACAAATGTCCAATGAGGAGGGCGGTCACCAAACGTTTGGAGCAGGCTCGAAAAATAGGCGTCATCCACTTCTGACATTGAGTGCCCGAGCACAATCACCTTTTCGATATCACCAAGACTCTCGAAAAAGCCCGCATTTTCCCGAATGATTTTTTTGCTGGGCTTGAAGGTACTGCTGAAATAATCGTCTAGTGTCGAATATGCTTCTAGCAGTCGGTGGTCGGCTGATTCAGGATCAACGCCGTCGTGGAGTGATGGGCGATTTTCATCATCCCATGCGTGCCCCAAGACAATGTCCGAATCTGGATCTGCGGCCTCACCATGGATGTGCAGAATGTTCTCTGGGGGCACGTTGTAGAGGTGGGTCAGGGTGCTGGTGTAATTGAAGGTAAGAAATGTTGCATCGATCTCAAGGTTTACAAGCATACCCAAAACCTCAGTTCTGTTTGGCGTCGGGATAGATCTGACCCAATCCGCGAACTGATGCCGCAACGTATGCGAGAGCCCCGTGGCTATCCGATCCACCTCCAGCTGGAAGTCATGGTGGCCGGAATCGCTCCAGTCGTCAGACGAATACGAACCCAGAAAGCATTCCATGTCCGAGACGACGTTATCGGTGTCCAGGTCAGCAAGGGCCTTTTCTAGATTCGCCCAATTCCCTTCGGCTGGAACGTAGCTCTCCACCCAGTCGTACGTTTCATCATCAGCCTTCGCCAGATACTTTTTGAAATCTGAATAGCCGGTGGGCATGCCGTGGTGCAGGTCGAATCCGTTGCCGATTATGTAGAGAGTCTTGGAATTCATGGAGGCCTCCTTGGCTTGTGGGCAGCATGCAGCGGGTTCAATTGAGAATCTTGAGGAATGGCTGCTTGTTGATGATCGCAGCCTGGGACTTTGTCTTCAAAAAGTCCACGAGATCACCTTGGCGCTGCAGGAGCATTACAATTTCCTCCAGCGAGCACAGGAGCATCGTTCTTTGATTCAGAAACTCCGCGCATTGCGTTATGGCGGGCAGGGTAAATCCGCTACTGGAGATGAAGGTTCCCGAAGCATCTGCACGGCCCATCACTCTCACCATGTGGGGTGCCAAGTCCTGCACACCCACAGGGTCTTTCAGCCATTTCATTTCTACTACATGGATCCTGCCACCGAAACTGATCACTCCGTCGATCTGCTCCAGCACCGTGGAACCCTCTAGCGGCGTTCGAACAAAGTTTTCTCTGATCTGAATGCCATAAGCTCTAAACAGGTCATTGAGGACGTTTTCGAGGAGCTTCCCACGTTCCTTCGGTGTGTCGTCCATGGCGAACAACCCGAAGAGTCGGGATTTGATGTCATCGATTTCTTTGCGCCTTTTGGTGGCCTGGAGTTGCTCATCGCGATGGCGAGCTTGAACCTGTTCCCGCTCCGCATCTCGCTCATTTTTCATGCGGGTGAAGGCATCCTTCGCATTGACGGCTTCAGTTACCTGAGTCATCACTACCCACCCTGTGCCAGATCCAGCAGTTCACTCAAAGGTGCGCTCTTTACGCTCTGCATGACATCGAAGCTGTCCATGATTTCACCACCAAGCAATTCGAGCAGGTGCTCAAACAGTTTGAAGTGGTGGTGCTTTTGATCGAGATTCTGCCAGTCGCTCAACACGTCTTGAGGGAGCACAGCACTCGCTGAAACCGATTGAGGTATGAAGAAGGGGCAAAACAGGTCTGAGGTAACGTCAAAACCGTCCGTGCTCGCCGTGGTGGCGAAATCCATGCTCATAAAGCTTGGGCGATGCAAAAGCTGTACTGGTGCCTGGAGTATGTCGCTGTCGAGGAAACCCTTAAGTGACCAGTTATCCAAGCTGCTGGTGAACTCGCCAGGCACTAGGTAGATGTCGGGCTGAAACCGGCCCAGGAACCCTGCAGGATGCACTTTGAGCCGATCATCTGGGTTTTCTGGGGAGAGGAATGAATCGCGGGCGATACCGTTGCTCACGTCCACGACCACAACCTCGCCTGCAGATGGCGTGTAGGCCAGGATCTCTTCAGGAGTGAGTTCCGGGCAGTTGATTCGGAGCGCTTCCAAGCGGTTTCTAACCTGTCGGGCGGCTTGCACGGATTGAGGGTAATCCGCATAGAGGTAGGTGCTTTTTAACCGCAAAGACTTCGCAATGGCGGCAAGATTCCTGGACACTGTGGTCTTGCCAACACCACCTTTCATGTTTGCCACCGCGATGACCAACCCCTCATTAGGAAGTCGCACCCTGGCGTCATCTTGAGTCATCAGTTTCGAGCGTACCAACTCTGCAATCCACCCCATCAAGAAGGGGTCAACCGGCCTCGTCCCGTTGAGCCAGCGGCTGATCGTTTCCGGCGCCGTGCGCTTACCGTCTTCCCGCAGTGCGCTGACCTTCTCGGCCAGCGCAACGCCGCTGAGATCCAAATATTTCATGGCTCGCTTGAGCAACACAGCATTCATCATAAAATTGATTCTTGGTCATTAATTATGGTTTGTTTAATGACTGTAGATCAATATCTGATGAGCGCCAGGCGCCTGAGTGTTCTACCACGTCGATTCGGCGTGGGTGCGCACTGGGCTGCCATTCTCACAGCGTGAAATGATTCAATCGGGACAGCTTGAAATCCATCAAAACGCCATCATGTATCAACAGCGGTACACATGGAGGTTTCGCTCACTGGGGTACTACGCACGCGGACAACTCTTCTAGCAGAGTCATGGATATGAAAAAACAGAAGTTCACTATGCAAATTGCAAACACACCCGAAAATCAGGAAATGATAGAGCTCATACGGCAATGGAGTAACATTATTCCGACCCTGCATTTCTTGGATCTCTGCACGATTAGTCATATCAAGACTTCGCTAGAGCGAGATCCCAATGAAGCGTCATCCGAGCCTCGCACATTGACTTGGCTGAGGGAAAATGATTTGCCGCATAATGGTTTTTCGTATCTTCCGGCGCTTATGGAGAAGGCCAGTGATACAAAAAGCAACTTCGATACAGAGGGGTTGATTGACGAGGCTGTGCGTGACTTGACAGCCTTGAATAAATTCTTCCAGAACGCCCGAGTTGTGGAAGACATTACCTTGGCCTCGAAGTATGTTTCTGATTTGAAAGGCATACATCCAGAGCAATTGGGCCCACAATATCACGAGTTTTTAGACTACGTTAATGGGTTGCAGCTTTTCAATACTATCGCCCCGGCCAAGAGGCTCAAGGTCGCTGAGGCTATCTGTGAAAAAGCTGCAAGTCTTGGCATCTATAAGGGACACCCCTTGGTTCTCGCTTCTGTTGCGTGCATCTACGGCTGCGTGGCTGCGAAGAAGGTGCTTAAGTTCAAAAAAGATCCCGGAGAGTTTAGCTCAAGCAACGCGCTGGGTGATGTGCAGGTTATTCAGCGGGTTGGAAAACTCACTCATTTGATAGAGCAGGATCAGCAGAGTTTTGCTCGAACCGCTTTTGTAACCGACGACAAGCATTTGCAAGATTTTTATGATTTCTTCTTTATCAATGATGTGGAGTCAGTTGAGGATGAAGACACCACTTCAACAAAATATGAGATGACGATAAAAGCCGATAAGCTTTTCCCGGATCTTTTTGAGCAGAATGGCGAGCCTAAAGGCGATGCTGAGAATGTTGAGATCTTGAAGCTATACGTACTGTTCGGTATGCCAAATTGACCGAAAAGGGGAGCTCAATGGGCTGAGAAGTCTGTCCTGCGAGCTTCCTATTTCGTGCTTGATCTGATCAACACGGATCAAATCCTTTGGCCGGGGGCTGCTGATCAAGTCGTAAATGATGTTCCGTTTGCTTCGTGGAAGCTTTTTAACGACGTTCTTACCGGCGCGACGGATCGCCTCGTCCGTGCCATGAATCTGGTCGGCAATTATCAAAATCAGAATTGCATCGGAGAGAGTCTTGCGGGGCATAGGTGCTGTGTAAACATCCGAACCTTTTGACGGGGTAGGGGCCATATTATGCCCCATTGCCTCTAGCACCGGCGTATGGTTGACGGTCAGGCCATGGTGGGCCAGATCGTGGCGTTCAGTGCTAGGGCTCACTTACACTCCCCTTTCAGGCCGCTAGGGAAATACCCGAGCAGTCGACTGGGCGATGCTAGCCTCCAGCTATCTCCCAGGGCCTCGGCCTGGGGTGGCCCTCGTCGATAGATGATCTACCAAACCAGTAAGCTATTAACTCCGGTTGAAGCAGGGGGAAGGCCATGGCGGCGTATACCAATGGCATGGGTATCACTGCGGTTATCCTTGGCTTAGTTCACAGCGACGGTTGTCGAATCCTGGGTGGGTAGGTTCGTTGGAGCTTCACGAATGAGCATGATGCAGAACGCTGTCACATCCATTCAGCTTGGCGTGGAGGATTTCCATAGCGACGATCCGAGGCGGGTGCTCTCGGCAATTCGCAACCTCTACGCGGGCTTGTTGCTGCTATTCAAATGTAAGCTTCAGCAACTCAGCCCACCTGGGTCGGATGAGGTTTTGTTGAAAACGGATATCAGCCCTGTCATCGACGCTGAGACCCAGGCCGTGATCTGGAAGGGCAAGAAGACCGTTGACTACATGGAGATCCAAAATCGGCTTACATCGCTCGGCATTGCGGGGGTTGAGTGGAAGCTGCTTGAAAATCTTCAGAAAATCCGGAATTCAACTGAGCACTATTACAGCCTGGTCTCGCACTCCCAGATGCAGGAGGCCATCGCTAATTCGTTGCAGCTCATCATCCAGTTCTGCCAGCCCCACTTGGGCGAAGACCCTGCGAAGCTGTTGGGGCGGTCATGCTGGCAATCCCTGGTAGAGGTCGAGCAGGTCTACGCTCGACAATACGAAGCGTGCTTAAAGTCGTTGGAGCAAGTTGACTGGGTTTTCCCCGAGCTTGCCGAAGCTATTGACGAAGTTCGCTGTCCCCAGTGCGACTCTCAGCTGGTTCGGGTCGGCGATCCGACGCTCGACCCTGAGAGCTTAGAATTCGACTGCATGGTGTGTCTGGAATCCAGCAGCTACGAAGCGGTTATGGTGCCTGCCCTAGCGGAGTCGCTAGCTGGTATCAATTATGTGAACGTAAAAGATGGTGGGGATGCGTGCAGCGAAACGTGCCACGAGTGCGGTAACGACACCTTTCTCGTGGAGCATGGGCAATGTGCAATCTGCTTTGCTGAACTGGACTACACGGAATGCGCTGTGTGCAGCAGTAGCCTAGGCGTCTATGACCAAGATTCTGGCGGCCTATGTAGCTACCACCACCATCTTGCCCACAAAGACGACTAAGCCGGCTACCGGGCCTTCTTGAACGGTTTGAACAGCTTGTCGGGAACGATGTAGAGGTCGCCATTTGCGCGCGAGCAAGCCACGTACAGCTTGTTTCGAGTCTGTGGATTGGCTTCGTGTAAGTTGCCATTCTGGTATCGTTTCCAGGTGTCAGCGCCCAACACGACACACACGTGCCCGAAGTTATCCATGCCTTTGCTCGCTCCCCAGTTCAGCGAGTGGCAATCGTATTTATCGTGTTCCTTCAAGAAGAGCTTCACGACGTTTGGATCGGCGTGAAGGGTCGCGGCTTGTCCGGGTTCTCCGACCGTAATGATCTCACTGACCCGCTCCTGCTGCGCGCCCATGGTGATCTGAAGCTGCGCACTGATGAATTCGCAGACGGTTGTTGAGCACCGCCAGCTGTGCCCCAGCGTGGTTTTGTCCACCTTGATTCCGGCGTCACGGAATCGTTTCTCGTACTTGGTGATGTCGTCATGCAGCGATTTATTAACCGAGCCGTCCCGGCTGGTGTCGTAAGTATGCTGATAGAAGTCACCAACAAAGGTCATATTGGCCTTTGCTTTCGAGATATCCAGCAGTAGGTTGAAGTCGTGGCCGGCGAAATCCTGCACCTCGTCGACGTAGACACAGTCATAGAAACGCTCGACCCGCGCGCGTATCGCCGGTATGCATTTTCTCATCTCCAGTAATTTAGCCAAGCGGTTGTAGTAGAGCCTTCGACTGCCATCCCTAAAGCGCGCCATATCGCTGAGCGGCGTCCGGGGGTTGGTTGGCAGTCGGAAGTTCATGCCCTGGGTATTCAGCTCTAATTGCAGCAGTGGCCGGTAACAAAAACCGTGCAAAAAGGAGAAGTACGTCATGACGGTGATGTTGGGCGGAATCGTCCCGAATTTTTGGATGATGCGGTGTCGAAGGTGGCGATAGTTGTTCTCGGTATAGGTGACGATCAGGGCGCGCTGGTCAAGGCTCAGGCGATCAATCACCAGGCTGGTTTTCCCGGATCCGGCTACCGCGAAAATCACGCTCTTATCCACTGGATCGCCTCCTGAATGTAGGCTGGTGCGACAAGTTCTTCTGGTTTCTTCGTAAGGAGCTCGAACGCCACATCCGCCTTGTTTTTAAGCATGTAATCCTGAACCGTCAGGGTCTTGCGCGCTCCCCCGAATAGGTCGTCACAGATTTTTTGGTTGTCGAGATAAAGACCGATCTCGAACGTAGAGCGCTCATTGTTCCCGTCAGCGAAAATCCGGGCACCGCCGTACAGGCAAGCCTTGTAGTTCTCGACGCAATTTTGCTGATGGTCATGGTCGTTGTCCCGGATTGCCGCGACTCTGATCCCAAGGAGCTTGCCGAGCTCAAGATAGCGTTTGAAGCTGGTACCACCGATCGAGATGATGTGGACGTTGTCTGACTGCGGAGTGGTTCCCGCGTGCTTGTTGTAGAAGTGTTCCAGAAGGATGAATTCGGCATCCCCCTCGACCAAAATGACCCTGTTCGACAACGCGAACTCAAGCACATTGTTGTCCGGGGCCTTCATGAAGAATTCGGCAGTGGATTCCGTCAGATCCTTGAGTCGGCCTGCCTTTTGTTCGGTTCCCAGGAGTAGGGCTCGACGAAGATCAAGTCGTGAGCAGATGTGACTACTGTGGGTGGCGATGAAGAGTTGGGTTCCCTGGGTGCGGGTCAGGCGCTCTACCAGGCGCTTCATGTTTGTGTGGCTCAGATGGTTCTCGGGCTCTTCGAGCAACAAGGCGTGTAGGCCACCTCTGGCATCATGCTTCTGCAGCGCAAAATTGGTTTTGATGAAACATTGCTCGCCCTTTCCACGGTTTTCGATTGGGATCCCTTCCTTGGTGATCACCAGGTCAGTTTCCAAATTCGAACGCACGCTGGTTCGCAATGCAAACTGGTACTCGCCCAGCTTGGCATTCAGCTCCTTGAGACTGTCTCTTTGGAAGCCTTCCTTGCCCTGACGGTATTGGTTTTCGAGCCGATGGCGGTCTGGCACCTGGGTGTGAAAGCCGAACACCGTTCGTGTGTACTCCCGCGCGGCGTACTCGGTGTCGATTCGAGAGCTGTCGATGAGTAGGTGCTTCACAGGCCTTCGATAACTGACGTGGGGTGCCCCGGAAAAAGTGGAGAACTGCACCGCGTAGTATTCGTATGGAAAGCTCTCTTTGTTATTTCGAAGCAGTTCAAGAATGGTTCCGCCGAAATCCTCCACCAAGGGAACGATGGCCATGCGCAGGCCATCGCTGTCTGCCCCCGTCGAGTTCTGGCGTCCGTACAGGCCTTGGTCATCACCCGCCTCAAGAAAAATGTCCACTATCACCTCTGGCAGCAAATCGAGGCGGGCTGGGCCTGCCAGGAATTTCCTCACTGCAGATTGGTTCAGTAGCGCTTCGTAGCCAATGGTTTCGACCCGGCTGCGACTCGCACTTAATGCGAGGTCAAGGGCCAGTAGGACGCTACTCTTGCCCGTTTCATTGTCCCCAATCAATACGTTGGTGCCGGCATCAAACTGAAGAGTCAGATCGCCAAAGCTTTTGAAATTGTGCAGCACGAGTTTGGTGATGGCCGGCATGAGCGTTTCCTGTTTGACCTTAGGCAGGGGGGTAAGCGTTCATCAGTCGATTTTGGAGACCTGGGCTTTCAGAACCAAGGTCGACGTCAATCTGCGTTTAGTGAGGGTTTTGAAGCGTCCCTCCCTAGGGGCTTTCTCGGGTGCGGTTGTGGAGTGTTTCCACATTCCCAGAACTACGACCTCATCGTCCTTTTCAATGCCTTTGAGCCACGATGGATCCCTGGCCCAAATGCTCACCTCCAGGCCAATGCCATTTTCTGCATCATCCGGATCGACTCGGAACTTGTTCATCTGCAGGTTGATAACGTTCTTGGTTTTGTCACCCCTGATTTCAGTCCTGACGCTGCTCACCGCACCTTGAATCGCGACGGGGTGTTGAGCGGCGTTGTGCGACACTGCGTAATACGCTTCCGCGTGGCGTTCCGGCTCGAAATAGAACTGATTCCAGGCGACCTTCACGTTGCCCTCAAACACCAGCTCCAGATGCTGTTCGATGTCCTGGTCTCTGTCACAGAGCGCGCGGAGCTTCAGGGCTCGCTTGGCGGAATTGATGTACGCGGGAAGAAGATTTGGGTTGTGGGTGTAAGTTCGACCCGCTGTCGCCCGAGTGCCCCCATCATCCTCGAAATTACGACCACCTTTCTCCAGGGCTTCTTTGATCATGACCAGGCGCATCCGGTAACGATTGTGCTGGATGCTCTCGATCAGGTCTTCGGAGGTGCTGGCAATCTCGTTAATTTCCTCGTCCACACCGAATCGACAATTCGCGGCATGAGCACCTTTGGGATAGAGGCGAAAGTAGCCCTGGACGAAAACAGACTTGTCATACATTTCCCGGGTGTACGGTGGGTTGTGAGCGACTGGCGTTCCGCATTTGCATTGAAGAGGTTCTGCACCTGTGCCCTTGGTGTATGTGCCTGCTTCCCATCTATCGCCATTCTGGTCGAAGGCGTGATCCATTTTGATGCCCATACTCACTCCTCATGTCAAAGCCGGATCCGATCCAATCCCATCTCATATTGAGCCTGCAGCCACGGTCACCCTGCTGGCGACTGCGTGGTATCCGATACTGTTGCGCTCCTGATCTCGCGGATAGCTCTAGCGTCCGGGCGTCCAGTTGTCTGGCTATAGGCCATCAGTTTACTGATCGAGGGCTAGCCTGCAAGCATGGGGTCTCCTCATTCGGAGTCGCTGTCCATCCCCGCAACACTTGGTCTGCTGACATCAAAACGGGGGCGCGTTCGGGCATGTTTTCGACTGATTAGTTTTTTGGTAACACCTGCCTCGCATCGCACTGCGGCCCCGCCCAGTCGTTTCTACTTATACCGGCTCTGTGGCATGACTCGATCGGTGCGGCGTATGATTTCGCCGCCTCCCCCAACAACCTGAAGCGGGGAGCGACTGCCAAGGATGTCATCGTGACCCCTATTTTTCGCCCTGAATGCCCTGACTATCTTCTTCCATATCTTGCAAATGGCCCGCATGAACTGGGGCAGCGTTGGGAGCTTGAAGGGTATGACGGCAGCCGTCCGGACGATGTTACGAGAAAGTTCAGACGCAGATTGATGGAGGACTTAGTTCAGGTTTTTGGGCCGATCTGCTGTTATTGTGAGAGCTATGCTCATCCTGGGAGTGGCGTGATGGAGCGTCACCGGCCTCGAAGAGGCGTACGCGGAGAGAATCCCTATCTGCACCTTCATTCGGATTGGCGAAACATTTATTGGGCATGCCCGGTCTGCGATCGGTATAAGGGAAATCGGTTTCCCCAGATGGGCTCGCCGCTGCCCGAGCGTCCCTATTTGGAAACAGTTGAGTTCGAGGAACCCGGGTTATTGGATCCTTGTCGAGACAATCCAGACGAGCATCTAGAATTCTATGAAACGGGTGAGGTGTCTCCACTTAGCGTTCGTGGTGACATCACCATCAAGCTCCTTGATCTAAACCGGCGGCAATTGATCCAGACTCGATTCGAGCAAGTACAGCTACTGCAGAGCACGGGCAGGATACATTCAGTCGACGAGCATCCAGCACACAGGGCGGTATGGCGCCAGCTTGGAGAGGCGGGGAGACATCAAGCTCGTTCCTATGGCTTTCCCGGTGAGGTTCCAAGGCGCCAACAGGATTTCGATCGCCACAAGGAAGAGTCGCCTGTTGAGATAATCGACACTGAATCCAAGAAAGGAATGGAGGCCTACCTTGCAAAAGCGCAATACGTGACGCGGCTGGAGATCAAGAATTATGGGCCTATCCATCATCTGGATCTCAATCTAGAAGTGCAAGAGGGGTCGAATGCACCTTGCTATGCTTTGCTCGGTGAGAATGGTGTAGGTAAGAGCACCGTACTCAAAGCGCTAGCTTTGACGCTATCGGGTGAGGCGTACTCGAAAGCCCTTCGCCGCACGAGCAACCAATTACTGGCGACCGGAGCGCATGAGGGCTCAGTTGTTGTAACTTTGGTAGGCGGTGATCAGGTCTCGATGCGTTTCAAACGCAACAAAAAAATTGAGTTTAGCAACGAGCACTCTCGTTCACTCGTCGTGGCGTATGGCGCCACTCGGCTTTTGGCGACTGCGCGCCATAAATCAAAGCCCGGAAAGGATCACGCGAAGATCGACAACTTGTTCGACCCCTTCTTACCAATCAACGATCCTACCGAGTGGTTAAAGCATTTGGGTCGCGATCGTCTGGACGAGGTCAACGATGTCCTTCGTAAGTTGATGCCCAAGGATCACCAGGTACAAGTCACGGTATCCGACGATGGTGCTATGCACCTCAACGTAGGTGGTGTCGATGGGCGTCAGCTTGGTGAGCTCAGCGATGGGTATCAGTGCATGATCGGCATGGCAGTAGACATCATGCATGTGCTATCGCAGTCAGGGGCTGCGCTTGATTCGTCAGAGGGAATCGTACTGATCGATGAACTCGGCAACCACTTCCACCCTGCTTGGCGCCTCCAGTGCCTGCCAGCACTACGCGAAGCCTTCCCCGGAGCTCAGATCATTTACAGCACCCATGACCCTCTTTGCCTCCGTGGCTTGAAGGAGGGCGAGGTAGCGGTGCTGCGTCGAGACAGGCTCAATCATATCTACGCGCTGGAAAATCTGCCTAGTGTCGCCAATTTCAGAGTTGATCAGCTCCTTACCTCCGAGCATTTCGGACTGCGGAGCACGGTCGATCCGGAGCTCGAAACCAAGATAGAGGCTTACGAAGAGCTCTTAAGTAAACCAGTGAGATCATACGAAGAAGAGCAAGCGCTTGCTGACTTGGTGGCTGACCTCACTGACACCCGTTATCTAGGCGGCAGTCGCCGTGAGCGAATGGCCTTGCAGATGCTCGACACAACAGGTGCACTGGACATACCGGTAAATGCAGCGGCGAATGTAAAACAATTCACCGATTCGACGGTGTCGAAGCTCAAATTTCTCATGCAGCAGGTCACGCCGCTGGCGGATGGGGCGGGGACAAACAATGATTAAGATCAAGCGCCCAAGGGATAGCGCACCAGCAGACTTGATACTCAGGGGGCGTGCTGAGCTGAGGAAAAACTTAGCGCTCGAACCCAAGAAGCGGGTTTTCAAAGAGTATGGCTCAACGGCGGTCAGAGAAAAGCTGGCAGAGCTATTCGGTCGCAAATGCATGTTCTGCGAGTCGCTGCTGGCAGGAACGCAGTCCGGTGATGTGGAGCATTACAGGCCAAAAGGTAAGGTGGTCGTCACCGTCAAAACGGCGAAAGTTGCAGCAGAGGTAATCCCTGGATATTTCTGGTTGGGAGCTAAATGGCCGAACCTGTTGTTGTCATGTTCAGATTGCAATCGACCCAGAACACAGGATGATTTTGATGGCAATGCTCGGGTAATCGGTAAGGCCAACTTTTTCCCGTTGGTCGACGAGACCAAGCGAGCAAAAGGGACATGGCGGGTTCGCCAGGAGGAACCACTGCTGCTTAATCCCTGCATTGATGATCCCGCAGAGCACCTAGTGTTCCTGGAGGACGGGCGTGTGGAGGCGCGCGTGATTGACGGTGTGCCAAGCGCAAAAGGTACGGCCAGCATCTACTACCTGGGACTGGCTCGCGCGGAGCTACTTCAGATGCGCGCACGCCATGGTCGGATGGTTCGTGCTGCAATTCGTCACACGATAAGTGCCTTGAAGGAAGGCCGTGATCCTGGCGCCGATTTGGAAGACCTCGAAGCGTTCTTGATGCCTAAGGAACCATACGTCGCGTTCAGTCGCGTACTGATCTACAAGTACATGAGAGAACATCTCGCAGCGCTGGGTTTGTCGGTTTGAGTCGGCGCGGCGTCGCTGATTGGTCGTTGCCGCCACTGACCATTGGCTAGTGCTTTGAGTTGGTAAATTGATAAGCACAGTGTGGCTTCGCCGCATCGAACACCGCGACCATTTGGGCCAACGCACTCTCAGTGCCGGCGCGTATGTTCATAGGCTGTTTAGCGAGCGAGATAGGTGTACTCGCCATCCGCTCACTCGAATGCAGCGCTAACCCATATTGAGCTTTGCCTAAAAGGATCCGAAGGAGTGGTTATGGCAGGGGTCTACCAGCATTTCATACCGCGTTTTTTGCAAAAAGGATTCCGAGCCCCAGGCACTGGTGGGGAGGTGCGCAGCTGGCTGTATGACCGGCGTCGAGAGCCTAGGAAAACAAACCTCAAAGCTATCGGGATGGAAGGGCATTTTTATGCGGTAGAGACCGAGCCAGGCCTTGATGACAAAATCACGATGGCCGAGGAGAAAATTTATGCCCCCTTTATCGACCGGTTTCGGCGAGGTGAGCTCGATGGCCAGAGCGTTAGCGCCATACCAGATCTGCTAGCCCACTTTGAAATTCGCCGCCGTCATGTGCGGCAAAATATGGCGTCTGCCGGGGATGCGTGCATCAGCAGCATTCTAAAACGCATGGCTGATCCAGGCACTCTTGCTCAGCTACTCAGGCCCCATCTGCACATGGAGTCCCCAGCTATCGATCAAGTCATCAGAGAGATGCCCAACGCCGATCAGGTCAAGCAGGTACTGGCGGAGCGTCCAGATCTGCTAGCAGGGTTCTTCGATGCAGTGGTTCCGATGGCAGCAGCACAGATTGCGGCATTGCTGCTAAATACCAAGAATCATGTCTCACACGCGGTGAGGCAATGCCACATCAATGTGATGTGCGAATCGGTTGCCCCCGAAAACGAGCGGATCGCTTCAGGTCATTGAGCTACACCTTGGAGAGCTATGCACCTGGTGATCTTCCACTAGGTGACTCCATCGTGCTCTTCCATGTGAAGACGCAAAGGGCATTCAGTCCGTTTCTCGAAGGATGACAAGCTGATACACGTCGTTCTTCCCCTCGCATCCAATTTGTTCCTCCTGGGCACCGCTGATGTTTATCAGGGCCCCCCAACTTATGACATACCGAGGGAGATTGCTCGCTGCTCGATGGACTACTTCATCGCAAGTGAAGCTAAACCCCACCTGGTTGACCTGAGGAATGAGATTGGTTCCAACGCTCAATGGGTATCTGAAGCCGAGGTGAGTTGCATCATGGAGGAGGTCATCCAAAAACTCATGCAAGGGTAGAGCTGATAGGGTTACATCCTTTAGAGACTGGAAGAGTCCTCCCAGTAATCATCTTGATGGTGGCGTTACCGTGCGGCTTGAGCGCTTGAGGCACTCCAGATAAAACGGCCCCTAGTGAGGGGGCCGCTCACTGTCGCGAACGGCCAAGTATCCTGCGTTTACTCGCTGGCTAGGCGGCCCTTCCTCCTAACTCGGCTCCATCCTCCACCAACTTGTTCCGATCAATCGGGCGCAGGTTTTTAATGAAGCTGGATACAGAATGTTTAGGCGCGCGGATCAGATCCAGCGTGTGGCCTTTGTGGGCGAACATCAGGACGCGGGCCATGCTTACGTAGAATTTGTAAGTGGTGGCGACATCTTCATGGCCCATCTGTCGGGTGAGCGCTTGGGCTGCAGCCAGGTAGAGCACTTCCAGATTCTCCGTCAGCAATCGATCACCGAAGAAGCCTATGAGGAACTGGGTCGGCCACCAATGTCTACTCTGGTAGAAATTGATGTGAGACCTGAACTGGCTGTCAACCTTCGCGGCATTGTTTTTCGCATCGTAAGTTCGAGACGCAATCTTGTCGACATCGACCGGTATCCCGCGGGAGGTCAGAAACAACACATCAGGAGGGCAGTCGTGTTTGAACCGCTTTTTATAGAGCTGTTTACGAATCCCATAGTGAGGAATGATGTAGTTCTCTTCGAGGGCTTTGAGATCATCCATGTGTATGGTGATTTCACGATCTTTGCCTCCTTTGCTGTTGTAAACCGTGTACTGCGTGGTCACAGCTCCCTTGGTCATGTTCGAGTACGGCATGATGTGCTTATTCTCGGCATTACCTAGGTATGGAAACCTGACCAAGTCCATCGGGCGCATCGCGGTACCTAACGCGAGAAGAAAAATCGACGCATACACTGGGTCTGAGTAGGACTGCAATAGCAGTTTGATCTCATCGTCAGTAATCAGGAAATCGTACTGTTTCTGCCGACTCTGCTTGTCCAAAGCCCGGATGTTCTTCGAGCTGATCCTCGACGGAGCAATCCGATTGATATAGTTGAGCATGCGCCCACTGCGAAAATTCGCCCGCCAGGTTCTAATCTGCACATTGACGTTGGTCACATAACCATGTTCGTTCAGCCACCTGAAGAAAATCAGCAGTACTTTGGCGTCCTCGAAGATGGTCTCTGACGACGGCTTCGGGGAATTCCTTCCAAGCCGCTCAAGCTGCCGTTGTACCTGCCATCGGCAAATGTCTTTGTTGTCCGCCAGAGCATGGTAATAACCCAGATCCACGTTCTTCATTTTTGGCTGTGTCGACAAGAACCGGTAGAACATAGAAATAAGGGTGGCGTGGCGTGTTGATGACGCCATCGACGAACGAGTGTGCTTGTACAGAAACAGGTTGGGGTGGCTCAAAAGAACCTGCTTATTCTTCTGCTGGGCGATGAGGACGCAATGGGTCACCTGCGTTCCCAGCTCCACGCTGTTGTAAGTGACCTGCCGTGTCTTGATGAGCAGGCCAGCAGAAGCTTTAGTCGGATGTGGTTTATCACTCACTATCAGTCTCCCACCTGTACTTTGAAGGAAACGATCTCATCTAGGCCCCACGTCATGCTGGGCGCATCAGCGTTATCGGCAGCTTGAATCTCCAGCTCGGGCAAAGCGTTGCGCTGATAGATGAAAACCCTCTGTGCTTTTCGCTCAGCATCCAGTGGCATGTAAGGAACGTGCAGCGATTTCTTGAAGGTGGAAGGTATGTGCTTGATAAAATTGTTGATCTCCGTCCGGGAAAATAATGGCAGGCGGATGATCAGGCAGGTCTCCTCAGGCGAGGTGATGTACCGGGAGGCGAATTGGCTGAATCTCGAAATGTACCGATCGGCAAAGAGCACCACGTGCACATCGGGCATCGTCGCGAACCGTGCAAATTTCTCCCTGATGGTCACGAGCTCCGCCTCTTTGGCGTCCTCAAAATCATCTAGGCTCTTCGTGCGTTGATAATGGATGCACAATTGTTCGATATCGACATCGTAGATGATCTTGTCCCGGCTCGATGCGCTCTGCAGCGGTGCCTCCAGCTGGAAGGATGAAGCGAGTTTGAGCTCCAGCAGGGCGTTTTTCTTCGTGAGCTCGACCGCGTGTAAGGTTTGCTTCTCCAAGGACTTGCGCAGCTGATTGCTTTCGAACATGGCGATGTCATCGTTCATCAACGTACTGACATGGCTGTTGATAGCTCTGGCAATCTCCTTGTCTCGCTCCACCAGAACCTGATCAAGGCGTGCCTTCCATTTCGCATCAGTGGCATTGATGGTGGCTTGGGTTTCAACCTTCGCCTTGGCCGCCGTGCCATCAACCAGGTCAGTCACGTCTTTCTTGCCAGCGATATACGGCTTGAACTCGGAGTAGTAGCGATCCAAGGCTTGACGCGTGATGCCCGCGCGCTCCGCGACATCCACCAGCTTGAGCTTGTGGGTGGCTCCGGACGTGTAATGCGAGACGATAATGTCTTTGATGACCTGCCGCCGGTTGGCTTGAGCCGCTGCCTGTGCCAGCAAGACGTCCACGGCGCTACGGTCATCTGATGCTGCTTGCACCGTTACATCCGCATTGTTTGCTGCCTGCTTGACCTTAGACATGGCGCACCTCGATGTGCGTCGACGCCGAATGTCCGGTGCTGATGAGGTTGTTCAGGTGACCTTCGCTCGTCGCGATACGACGCAACAGCTCGGACTCCACCTTGGGCGCGAGCTTCCCGCGAGCGTTATCAAGCACCGCTTCGTAGAACTGAATATTGTCCGCCAATGCTTGCCTCGCTGAGCCCAGCATGACGATCTTTTTGCATTCCAGCTTGCAGTTGCCAGGGTCTGGCATGATCAAGGCCTCGTCGAACTGTCTGCCTTCCAAGCAAGGGGGCAGGTTCGACGGGGTGAAGCGCTCTCCGGAGAGGCAATACGTGCCCAAGGCGGTACGGCGGATGAAGAGAGGCTCGCCAGCCTTCAGCAGGTGGCTGACGTACGAGACGATAGTCACTTTGAACTGCTGGCCTGCAAACTCGTCCGGACGCTTGAGGATTTGCTTGTAGATACGCTCCGCAGCGGCCCCCGAATGACCTAGCCGCAGGCCAGCAACGATGTCGTGAAACTCCCGGGCGTAGTTCTGCTCGATCGCCAGGGCGACGCTGCGCACCATTAGTGGATTTCGGGCGATGTACCGAAGCGTCATCGCATAACTCTTGTGCCCGAACAACGTCCGGATGATGTCGATGTTGCGTTCATCCCGGTTGATCAAGATCTCAGCAATTGTCTTTCTGAATCTGTGGCAATGCAGCCGCTCGATAGGTAACTCATTTTTGAGTTGCTCAATCACCGAAGTAATCTGAGAGGGGGTTGCCCTGTTAACGACCTTGGTTGAGCGCATAGGCTGAAACAACCAGCCTTCTTTTACAAATGGAGGAATCGACCGCAGCTGCTCGTAGTTGCGGATCATATCACCCACAAAACGAGGTAGGGGGAGGACATCCTCTTCACCGTGTTTCGGACTGGCAGCGGTCTTCCAGCGAGTGATCTTCAGCCAGTAGTCGCCCTTGTGATCTTGCGTGACATGAGAGAAATGCATCGCTGCCAATTCACTCTTGCGCGCACCGGTCACCAGAGCCACGAGGATGAAGATCGAGTTGCGAATGCCGTCCAGAACCTTTCCATAGCCAGTCACCCAGCTATAGGTCAGGTGCGGCAGATCGTCTTTGAGATGCTTATGCACTTGAGGCGACATTACCTTTTTCCCATCGACTTCAATGGTGCACAGCGCTTCAAGCTCAGGCAGGTGGTCACGTCGAGTGACCACGAGATCTTTCAGAAATGCGAATTTGGTTTCAACTAGATAGTCTTTGAGCGCCTCTGCTTTGGGCATGACGCGTTCGAGCCAGAACAGGGCGTAGTCCATCAGAATCTCCAGATCCTCCTCCGAGTACGCGATCCAGCTTTCCAGTGCGCCATTGAACCGACTCTGGACGACTTCCTTTCGTCTCTCGGGGATGTCGATATGCTCGGAGAGGACATCCAGTCGAAGTGGTTCAGGAAGCAGCTTCTGTTCGGATAGCCTGGCCCAGAAACGCATGTGCTTGAAGAGCGCGAAATAGTGGTGTTTCGCCGTGTTAGTTTTAGCCCGCTCAAAAGCCCGGTTGATCATTGGCATTGAGATCAGGGCGATGTGCTGAGGCTCAGCGGTGAGACCGTTGTCTTTGAAGATGTACTGCTCGACGATCGCGTACTCGTTGCCAAAGGTCTTGGTCGTGGTGTTCGAGCGGATATAACTGAACGGCGAGAACGCAGGGATGGTGTGATACGTCAGCGCGCGTTTGAGGTCATTAGAGCCGAGGAGCTCGCGATCAAACCGGATGTTGTTTGGATGCGCATGAGGCCCGTGCGGCAATGACCACATGGCATCACCATAGCGAACACCATTGCTAACCGGGAAGTCTTCACCCAACTGGACAATCTTGTTGGCCAACGACATCGATGGCTGCGACGCCTTGGACGTCAGCTCCTCTTGAAGTGCGTCAAGCTCCTCCAGAAGGGCCTCCGAGTAGTCTTCATCGATGTCATCCAAGATCGCTTGGGCGTCTGCATCGACAATATTTTCGGCGGCCTCGGTAGCCTCGGTGTCTTCGGCTGCTTCGGTGTCTTCGTGGCCGGATTTTTCGCGTGCTTGCTTCGGCTGGCCAGGCTTTTTGGCTTTTGCTTTTGCTGTAGCTTCTGGTTTAGCACATTCCTGGCTGACCTCGGCAGTTGCCGCAGGCTGGCTTTGCTCGTCTTCGATCAGGGTGCCGTCTTGCTGAATCGAGAAGGATGTCAGATTGTTATTAGACATTGTGCACCTCACTTTCAAAGATGATTTCCAACAGATCGAGGTCGCGCGGGAGCAGCGGGCCATAGTTTCGGCGGTAGCGAGCGGCTTGCTTGATCTCGTCGTAATCACCCCATTCGTCGAGGATGAACCTGATAGCTTCTTGCTCTTTCAAAAAGCGAGAAGAGAACCCGCCGGCGCCGGATTCCAGCAGCTCGCTCAGGTGCGCATCACGCTCCATTAAGTAAGGCAGGGAGTCTTGGAAAATCCGAAGTTGAGAGCAGAAAATGCACTCTTTGACCTTCCAGCACTTCTTTCCAGTTGTGGCAATGATCTCGGAGCCGACCCAGTTCGGTCTCGTTTGATCCGCGCAGCCCCACAGCGCCTTGGTTTTGCCCGGAATATGGAAGACCTTCCACATGGCTGCGGCCAGCGCCTGGGCGTGCTTGCTGAGCATCCCTTTGAATCTCCGGGCCCGCAGCAGCTCGATGATGGCCTCCAACTCACTACGCAAGCGCTGCATGCGTTCCTGATGAGCCGCCGCAGAGTTGTCATAGAACATATCCGTCGTGTCTCGACTTTCATGACCCATGGTCATCGAGAGCAGCGCAATGGGATTATCCCGCTTTTTGTAGAGCAGCCAGGTTGGGCGCAGGCGTCGAGTCAGTTCGCTGGCACTCGTCAGTCTTTTGCCGTTGTCTACGACTTCGTACTGCTGAAGGAAATGTTGCACACAGACGCGGAACGTCTTGGGGTGAGCGATGGAGGTCAGGCGACCACCTCGGCTCCAGTCCTCTCGTAGGCGCAGGCAGAGGAACAGCGGGTTCATCTGGTCTTCCGTCATGTCCACTGGGATCTGATCGATCGGGTAGGGGGACAAGGGAGCCGCCAGGTGCTTGGCCAGCCGGATCAGGTTGTAGAAGGAGTAAGGATCATCGCCACTTGTGGGGATCTCAATGCGTTTAGCTGAGAAGTAAGGCTTGTCATTCCCCTGTGAACGCGTCTTCTCCGCGAAGACGACTTTCACCGCTTCATCAATCGTGCCGGTGAGCAGGTGCTCGAAATTGTCTTTGTCCAGCGACAGAGCTGTCTCTTTGTTCCACCCCGACTGGAACATCATGAAAAGCAGAATGGCGGTCATGTCGACAACTGTCGGGTAGTAGAAGCCAAGCACTTCGTCGACCATAGGCAGCTTGGCATCACGGTTCGCTGAGCTGAACCGGTGCAGAAGGATCTTGATAACATCCTGACACCCCGCCTCAATCGAGAGCAGGTTCACTCTGCGCAGCTCGTTGTAGAGGTAATCCAAGGACATTTCGAACGGATAGCCATGGGCTAGGAAGGTCTTGATTACGCGGTGATAGTCAGGCTGCCAGACGCTCATGGGGACGCCAGCGAGTGGGTCTTCGCTAGTGTCAAACTCGGGAAGGCTATGCACTTGTTGCTGGTAGATCGCCTTGAGTTCTTGCATCGCCGTGTCTGGAGTATTCGCAAGCTGGCGCAGCTCTGGATCCGTGCATTCAGCGAGCCGCTTCAGCCACACCTGTCTCCTTGGCTTGCCGTTATTCATCTGCTGATGGTGATAGGATTGCAGCATCCTGACACGAGTCCGAACTGGCGTGAGTTGGTTGTTGATCTCCTCGGCGGTATACGGCTGAGCGCTCTTCACCTCTTCGCGGAATAACATCTTGTCCCAGAGGACGTTGACGTGCGCAGTCAGTGCCTCCTCCAAGGAATTGAGGCCCTCGGCGGACAAAGGCGGGTTCTTGCCCGTCTTGGGCGGCAGGGGCACGATCGGCAGCGTCAGCAGCGGAAGCTTTCCGGTTTCTTCCGCTACGAGTTTGACTGCTGATTTGAAGATTTCCGGCTTAGCGGGCGTGTCGCCTAGGTCATAGACGTACTCGATGTAGCGGTTGAAGATCTCTGCGTTGATGTCCGTGTACATCTTGATGTGCAGAGGTTCAGGGTTGTTCGAGTTGTGAAGGTGCGCGAAGTCCACAAAGAGGCCGATGGCATCGCGTAGCAGGTAAGCTCGTGCGTGGTTTCTGGCAGGGCAATAAAGAAGGAATAACCAATGGAGGCATGCGCAGACGTTGCTGGTCGGATCGTAGTTCGGGTTGCTCAGGTATGAGCACGCCACCTTCCGGCCAGTGGAGGTCACTACTTCGGTAATGCTGTGGTCGAAGGCAGACATCAGTTGCGGCCTCCGGTGGTGCCGGTTTCTGAGTTGGCCTCTGTGTTGTTTTTTGTGGGCGACTGGCGCTGGACGTGGGATTGCCAGGCCTCCGCTACACGGGCCTTGAGGTCTTCCAGGGTGCCATCATTGATTAGATGCAGATCGCCAGGTGCTTGGGCCACGCCGAGCTCTGAGGAGTGGGTATTGATCTTCTGCAGATTCGGTCTGGTGATGTGCCAGATCTCTCCGTTATGCGCCCGGAGAAACGCAGCTTCGTTCTCAAAGCGGATGTCCTTGAAGATGATTGTTCTCGCGTTAGCCGGGATCTGTCCGCGCGGGGTCGGCTTGCTGACAGGGCGGTGGCTGCGCAGGGCATCAAAGTCCGGGTACAGGTCGTAAGCGTGACGTTTAAGCAGCGCTACGGCATCGGCAGGGGAGAGGCCCCAGTAGCTGTCGAGAGTAGTGTAGGAACCTGAGTTCCAGATCTGGTCGTCGCTGAAATCGAAAATCGCCTGAGCTGCCAGCAGGAACGGAGCGTCCGGGGCGCTGAGATTTGCGGGTGTTGCAGGGGGTTTTGGGCGCTCTGGGGGATTGATCTCCCTTGCAGCTCTCATTAGCCAATGGTCTGCGTTATGATGGCGCATCCATTCAGTACCCACCGTTTGAAAGAACTCGCGAGGCGAACGGCCCCAGAGCTCGATGGTTTCTTCCTTTATGTCGTCCTGCCACGCCTCTGCGTCTGTCAGGCCGAACAACGCTTGGCACCCCACTTTGAGTGGGTCAGCCAGAGCAAAGGCGGCTAACCCCGGAATGCTCAGAAGCATCGAAGCTACGGTGTCTTTGCCAGATCTGGCTAAGGCGGCTAGGCCGATGATGGTTCTCACGGTGGACTCCTGTTTTCGGCTCAAGCCTTGTGATTCGGGGATTTGAGCACGTTTACCTTTTTGTTAAAAGGGTTATAATTTTCTGATGTTGACGTTTTTGAAAAACCGAAAACAAGACTCCACTTATGCTTACCAGGGCGGCGGGCGCGGCTTGTCCCTTGAGCGCATCGCCAGTCTGGAGGCTTTCGTCCAAGGCGACTTGCGCCCCGACCTGACCCTGCTGTTCGACCTGCCGATCGAAGTCGGCATGGCTCGCGCCAGTGCCCGTGGGCGCTTGGATCGGTTCGAGCTGGAAGGTTCGACATTCTTCAATGCGGTCCGTAGCGCGTTCCTGCAGCGCGCCAAGGCTGAGCCTGCGCGTTACTCCTTACTGGACGCAGCCCAGCCACTGGCGCAGGTACAGCAGGCCATCGATGCTCTGCTGCCCGAACTTCTGGAGCGCGCCCGTGGCTGAAGCCTACCCGTGGCAGGACAGCCTCTGGCAGCAATTGGCCGGGCGCGCCCAGCATGCCCATGCCTATTTGCTGCACGGCCCCATCGGCATCGGCAAGCGCGCCCTGGCCGAGCGCCTGATGGCCAGCCTGCTGTGCAAGCAACCGATCAACCTGGAAGCCTGCGGCGAGTGCAAATCCTGTCTGTTGCTCAAGGCCGGCAGCCACCCCGACAACTACCTGCTCGAACCTGAAGAGGCCGATAAGGCGATCAAGGTCGACCAGGTGCGTGACCTTGTCAGCTTTGTGGTGCAGACCGCACAAATGGGCGGGCGCAAAGTAGTACTGATCGAACCGGTGGAGGCGATGAACATCAACGCCGCCAACGCTTTGCTCAAGAGCCTGGAAGAACCGTCGGGCGACACTGTGCTGCTGCTGGTGAGCCACCAGTCCAGCCGCCTGTTGCCAACCATCCGCAGCCGTTGCGTGCAGCAGGCCTGCCCGCTGCCGAGCGAGGCCATGAGTTTGCAATGGCTGGCGCACGCGCTGCCGGAATGCTCTGCCGACGAGCGTGTCGAGTTGCTGACCCTGGCTGCCGGTTCACCCTTGGCGGCGGTTAAGCTGCAGGCCCAAGGCGTGCGTGAGCAACGCGCACTCGTGGTGGATGGCGTCAAGAAGCTGCTCAAGCGGGAACAGTCCGCCACGCAACTGGCCGAAGGCGCCTGGAAGGATATCCCGTTGCTGCTGCTGTTCGACTGGTTCTGTGACTGGTCGAGCCTGATCCTGCGCTACCAGTTAACCCAGGACGAAAATGGCCTCGGCCTGCCGGACATGCGCAAAGTGGTGCAGTACCTGGCGCAAAAAAGTGCGCAGGACAAGGTGCTGAACATCCAGGACTGGATTTTGGCCCAGCGCCAGAAAGTCCTCGGCAAAGCCAACCTCAACCGCGTGCTGTTGCTCGAAGCACTGCTGGTGCAATGGGTTGGCTTGCTCGGCCGGCGTTAATTTCCGTGGCCGACGGGTGTATCGTTGGCCAGACACTTTCCATGAATTAAGTCGTACTTTCCTATGCTCGTAGATTCCCACTGCCACCTTGATCGCCTCGACCTCGCCCAACACGGCGGCTCCCTCGACGCCGCCCTGGAAGCGGCACGCCAGCGTGGGGTAGGGCACTTCCTGTGCATCGGCGTGAGCGCGGAGAATGCCGCCGACGTCAAAGCCTTGGCTGATCGATATGCCGATGTCGATTGTTCGGTCGGTATCCACCCGCTGGACCTCAAGCCGGGTGAAGCGCCGGCCCTGGATTGGCTCTTGAACGAGCTCAACCACCCACGCGTGGTGGCGATTGGCGAAACCGGCCTGGATTACCACTACGAGCCTGAAGCCGCCGAGCTGCAGCAAGCCTCCTTCCGCCTGCACCTGCAAGCGGCCCGGCAGACTGGCAAACCCGTGATCGTCCACACCCGAGGCGCTCGCGCTGACACCCTCACGCTGTTGCGCGAAGCTGCCTTGCCCCAGGCCGGCGTGCTGCATTGCTTTACCGAAGACTGGGACATGGCCAAGGCCGCGTTGGACCTGGGTTTCTATATCTCCCTGTCGGGCATCGTCACCTTCCGCAACGCCGACGCCTTGCGTGACGTGGCGCGTCAGGTGCCGGCCGACCGCCTGCTGGTGGAAACGGATTCGCCTTATCTTGCGCCGATTCCCCATCGCGGCAAGCCAAACCTGCCGGAATACGTGCGTGATGTAGCCGATTACCTGGCGATGCTGCGCGGCGAATCCGTTGAGCGCTTTGCCGAGCAGACCACCGAGAACTTCAAGCGTCTGTTTCCGCTGGCGCACGTGGCCGGTTGAGGCGACCAAATCGCAGGCAAAAAAAACCCGGGTTCTGGGGGGGGAATCCGGGCTAAGACCATTAGGAGTAAAACAAGGGTACACAGTCCGTCGGTACCCAGGTCGACGCGTCACTTGGGGGAGATGTCACGCCGACAGTTCAAGTATTGATCAGTATCCGATTCAGTCCAGTCGCGATTGGTCGTTTTTTAAACAGATTTGGAATACGCGCGCTTCGCTTGAGTTCTCATTGAGCGGATGCACGGCTGCAGTTGTTGCGTATTATTTCTGACTGATACCCGGCCATTCGTTGGCGCGCTGAAACTAAAGTGCGCGGTGGGTTCACATAGGCGTTGCCCAACGACCGTTCAGTCGGGATAATCCCTCGCATCGGGTAAATCGTATCGCCACGTATCCGTGGCCCTGCGTAACCCTCCCTAATTCCGACCTCTGCAGACCTCTTCCTCATGCACAAAGAACCCCGTAAGGTCCGTGAGTTTCGCCGCCGTGAGCAGGAAATTCTCGACACCGCGCTCAAGTTGTTCCTCGAACAAGGTGAAGACAGCGTCACCGTCGAGATGATTGCGGATGCCGTGGGTATCGGCAAAGGCACGATCTACAAACACTTCAAATCCAAGGCCGAGATCTACCTGCGGCTGATGCTCGACTACGAGCGCGACTTGAACGAGCTGTTGCATTCGGCTGATGTGGACAAGGACAAGGAGGCGCTGTCACGCGCCTATTTCGAGTTCCGCATGCGTGACCCGCAGCGCTACCGCCTGTTTGACCGCCTGGAAGAAAAGGTGGTCAAGGGGCATCAGGTGCCGGAAATGGTCGAAGAGCTGCACAAGATCCGCGCCTCGAACTTCGAGCGCCTCACCCTGCTGATCAAGGGCCGCATCAGCGAAGGCAAGCTGGAAGACGTACCGCCGTATTTCCACTACTGCGCCGCCTGGGCATTGGTACATGGCGCCGTTGCGCTGTACCACTCGCCGTTCTGGAGCAATGTGCTGGAAGATCAGGAAGGTTTCTTCCAGTTCCTGATGGACATTGGCGTACGCATGGGCAACAAGCGCAAGCACAGCACTGAGCTGCCGAGCGCTGAGCCCAAGAGCGGCGACGCTCCCGCTGTTTAAGCTATTCCCGACAGTGATGGCGCAATGATTTGCTGCCGCTTGCAGTACCCCAGGAATATACTCAGGCAAGGACGCTTGCTAAAAGCTGATTTTTCAGTCAGCTTTTAGCGCGCCTGAACCATCCTCTGCCGGAGTGTTCCATGATCGTTGATCGTCAAGGCAGGCGATTTCGCAATTTGCGGATCAGCCTGACCTCAGCCTGCAATTACGCGTGTACCTACTGCGTGCCAAACGGCAAGCGGCTGGTGGCTGCCCAGGACGAACTCTCGGCCGAGGCCATGGCGCGTGGCGTTGCCTATCTGATCGAAGCTGCCGGCATCGAGCGTTTGCGCATCACCGGCGGTGAACCGCTGGTCAGCCCCAAGCTGGAAGCCTTCATGGGCGCCGTGGGCGGCATGGGCCTCAGTGATATCAGCCTGACCACTAACGGCCAACTGCTGGCGCGCAAGTTGCCACTGCTGGTCGACGCCGGTATTCGGCGCATCAACGTGTCCCTCGATACCCTGGATGCTGACGCTTTCCGCAGCATCGCTCGTGGCGGCGACCTGGCCACCGTGCTCGATGGCATGGACCAGGCCCGCGCCGCCGGCATCAAGATCAAAGTCAATATGGTGCCGCTGCGCGGGCAGAACCTGGACCAGGTGATGCCGCTGCTCGACTACTGCCTGGAGCGCGGCTACGAGCTGCGCTTTATCGAACTGATGCGCATGGGCCACCTGGCCAAGGATTCCAATGCGTTCCTGCAGCAGTTCGTCAGCTTGCAGCAACTGCTCAGCCTGATCGGCGAACATCACGAATACCTGCAAGCCAACGCGCCGATTGATGCCACGGCGGTGCGCTATGAAGTGCCGGGCAAGGGCTTCTTTGGCGTGATCGCAAATGAAAGCGTGCCGTTCTGCCGCACCTGCTCGCGCCTGCGCTTGTCGTCTACCGGTTGGTTGCATGGCTGTTTGTCGTCGAGTAACCGCCATTACGTGGGCGACCTGCTGGACCAGCCACGTCATCAGGCGCTGCCGGCCTTGCAAGGTTTATTGATGAAGGCCCTGGGTGACAAGCAGGAAGTGGCCTTCTCTGGCGGCGCCACGGTCATGAAGATCATCGGCGGCTAACACCGCACACAATCGAATGTAGGAGCAGGCTTTTTGTGGGAGCTGGCTTGCCTGCGATTGCATCACCTCGGTGTACTTGATGTACCTGGGTGTCTGCATCGCAGGCAAGCCAGCTCCCACATTTGGTTATGCATCGTTCTTGAATGGCGCGGATTCTGCATTAAGTGCCCATTCGCCGGTTTTCCGTCACCGGCTTCTGGAGGATTAGGATGCGTAGTCTGGTTTTGTTGCTGGCGTCAGTGGCGCTGAGTGGCTGCATGACCGTCAGCGATATGGCCGAAGGCACCCGCTATCAGATGAGCGACGCCGGGCTGCTGGACCACAGTGATACCCGCCGTACCGCCTCGGTGCGCATACAGCCGGACTCCTTTGTGTTTATTGCCCAAGGCGCCTTTGTACCGCCGGGCAGTGCCTATCCGCGACCTAACGTGGTGGCCGAAGAAGCCTTCAACGGCTTCGTCGAATATTTCCCGATGGTGCGCCGCGCCCGCAAGCCGGAAGGCCTCGAACAAGCCATGGCCGAAGCCCGTGCGGCAGGCGCTCACTACCTGCTCTATTGCCGCTTTGCGGCAGCCGATGACCGTATTGGCAATGCCGATGAGTGGACCGACCAGCAAGCGTTGGACCGTGTCGGCCTGGACAGCGGTGTGATCCAGATCATGTTGATCGAGACCAGCACCCAGTATTTGATTGATACTGCACGCATTCGCAGTCGTGGCGGTTTACTGACGTTCCACGACAACAAGCCAGAAGACTTGATTGCCCGCCCGCTGGCCCAATACGCCCGTGGCCTGTTGGGGATGGGTGATCAATAAAAATCCAGAGGAGAACCCTATGACCGATTCCGCCAAGGCCAATGATCTATTGGCCCAACTGCCCAAGGGCAAGGGGCCGGCGCCGGTACACCTGTGGAACCCGGATTTCTGCGGCAACATCGACATGCGCATCGCCCGTGACGGCACTTGGTTTTACCAAGGCACGCCGATCGGGCGTAAGCCGATGGTCAAGTTGTTCTCCAACATCATTCGCCGCGATGGCGATGAGTATTTCCTGGTCACTCCCGTGGAAAAGGTCGGTATCAGCGTCGATGATGCGCCCTTTGTCGCGGTAACGCTGGAAGTCGAAGGGCAGGGCGAAAGCCAGGTGCTGCGCTTCACCACCAATGTCGACGAGGACATTGAAGCGGGCCTTGAACACCCCTTGCGCGTGGTAATCGACCCGATCACCCAAGAACCCGCGCCCTACCTGCGAGTGCGCACCAACCTTGAAGCCCTTGTGCATCGCAACGTGTTTTACCAGTTGGTCGAACTGGCGGTCAGCCGTCCGATCAACGGTCAGAACTGGCTTGGTGTCTGGAGCGGCGGGGAATTTTTCCGCATTGGCCTCGAACCCTGAGACTGGCTTTTTCATCACCCTGAAATAATTCGCTTGCTGTTGTCGGGCGCTTTCGGTTATCAATTTGTACATGATTAGACATGTCCGATTTGATAAGAAAAAACGCGTCGTCGACGAACTCATCCGCCGTATCGAAGGTGGAGTGATGGCCGACGGTTTCCTGCTGCCGGGCGAGCATCAACTGGCCGAGGAGTTTGCGGTCAGCCGTGGCACCTTGCGCGAAGCCCTGGCTGAGCTCAAACGGCGCAACTACATCGCCACGCAAAGCGGCGTCGGCTCCATCGTCACCTTTGATGGCATGGTGCTCGACCAACGCAGTGGCTGGGCACAGGCGCTGGCCGATACCGGCGCACTGGTCACCACCGACATCCTGCGGCTGGAAGCCGTGACTCGACCGGACCTGCTCAGCCGTTTTGGCAGCGACCAATTTATCGCCCTCGACCGCCGTCGGCGCACCACCGATGGCACCGCCGTTTCTCTGGAGCGTTCGTTGATGCCTGCTACCGGTGGCCTGGAAAGCCTGCCCCGTGTCGGCCTGATCGACAACTCCCTCACCATCACGCTGGCCGCTTACGGCTACGTGGGCGCCGAAGGGGACCAGTGGATCGGTGCCGAGCCCTTGAGCGATGAAGACGCCGAGTTGCTCGGCCGCCCAGCCGGTACGGTGTTTCTCAAAGCCTCGCGCACTACCTACGACCGCCGCGAGCGTCTCATGGAGTATGTCGAAAGCTTGCTCGACCCTTTGCACTTTCGCCTGCACCTGCAGTTTGGAGCTTCGAAATGACCGCGCAAAATCGCGCCCTCGGTGCCTTCTACGGCCTGGCCCTGGGCGATGCATTGGGCATGCCCACCCAGTCGTTGAGCCGCGAGCAGGTGCAGCAGCGCTTCGGGGCCATCACCGCTCTGCAAGATGCTGGTGCCGACCAACCCATCGCGCCGAACATGCCGGCAGGCTCCATCACCGACGACACCGAGCAGGCGATCCTGGTCGGTGAGTTGCTGGTGCAAGGGCAGGGCAAAATCGAACCCACGGTACTCGCCCAGCGCCTGATCGAGTGGGAAGCGGCGATGCGCGCCAAAGGCTCCCAGGACTTGCTGGGGCCATCGACCAAACGCGCCATCGACATGATCCTCGCCGGGCACACCCCGGAAGAATCCGGGCGCTACGGCACCACCAATGGCGCCGCGATGCGCATCACGCCGGTCGGCATTGCCGCCGACGTCAGCGACCCGGCGCAGTTTATCCAGGCGGTGATCCAGGCCTGCCAGGTCACCCATAACACCAACCTGGGCATTTCCAGCGCGGCGGCGGTGGCGGCAGTGGTTTCGGCAGGTATCAACGGTGTGGATTTGGGTGAAGCCCTGAACATTGGCACCCAGCTCGCGCAGCAGGCCGAAGGCCATGGCCACTGGATCGCCGGTGGGCGGATTTCCACGCGCATCAGTTGGGCACGCACCTTGAGCGTCGGCAGTGGCGACAAAGCCCTGTTTGCCGACCTGCTTTACGAACTGATCGGCACCTCGGTCGCTTCTCAGGAATCGGTGGTGGTGTCGTTTGCCCTCGCCCAGCAAGTGGCGGTGGGCGACATGAATGCCGTCGAGGCGCTGTGCCTGGCGGCCAGCCTTGGCGGCGATACCGACACCATTGCCGCCATGTTGGGCGCGATGTTGGGCGCGTGTCTTGGGATGCAGTGCTGGCCTGAGGCGATGATTGAGCAGGTCAAGCAGGTCAATGGTCTGGATTTGCAGCCACTGGTGCAGGGGCTGCTGCAATTGCGCTGATCACCACCGATCAAAAAATGTGGGGGCTGGCTTGCCTGCGATAACGGTGTGCCAGCCACTGATGCACTCACTGAAAGACCGCTATCGCAGGCAAGCCAGCCCCCACCTTAAATCGTGTTTGAGTCAGGACGACCGCTTAAAGCTTTGACTATCTGCCACAACCACAACAATACAGGCACCAGGAGCACCCCTCATGAGCAGCACTTCTTCCGGCCAAAGTGCCGGGCAATTGGAAACACGCGGAATCGAACCGGTCCCCGAAGGCGAGTGCAATGGCCATCCGCTGCAACTGTTCTGGGTGTGGTTCGCGGCTAACATCAGCATCCTCGGCTTGCCGCTCGGCGCGACCCTGGTGGCGTTTCGTGGCCTGGCGATCTGGCAGGCGATCATTGTGGCGATTCTCGGCGCCGCCGGCTCTTTCGCAGTGGTAGGCATCATCTCGATTGCCGGCCGTCGCGGCCGCGCGCCGAGCCTGACGCTGTCGCGCGCCATCTTCGGTGTGCGCGGCAATATCGGTCCCACGCTGGTCTCGCTGATGTCGCGCCTGGGTTGGGAAACCGTCAACACCACCACGGCCGCCTTTGTGCTGCTGTCGTTGTGTTCGATCCTGTTCGGCTCGCCGGTCGAAGCCAAAAGCGCGCCGGTGCTCACGCTGATCTTCATCGCGATTTTCGTGCTGCTGACCCTGTCGGTATCCGGCCTCGGCCACGCCACCTTGCTGGTGATCCAGAAGTGGGCCACCTACGTGTTCGGCGCGTTGAATATCCTGGTGGGCGGCTTCCTCTGCGCCACCATCGACTGGAGCGCGGTGTTCAACGCCACCCCGGCGCCGCTGAGCGCCATGATCATTGGCGTCGGCACTATGGCCGCCGGTACCGGTATCGGCTGGGCCAACGCCGGTGCCGACATGTCGCGCTACCAGCACCGCAGCGTCAAGGCCGTGCGTCTGGTGGCGTCTGCCGCATTTGGTGCGGGCATTCCGCTGGTGCTGTTGATCACCCTCGGCGGCCTGCTGTCGGTGGGCAACAACGACCTGGCGTCGGCCACCGACCCGATCATCGCGATCCGCGACATGCTGCCGACCTGGATGGCCGTGCCGTACTTGATCACCGCGTTCGGCGGGCTGTTGCTCTCCAATAACCTCTCGGTGTATTCGGCTGGTCTCACCACCTTGACCTTGGGTCTTAAGGTCAAGCGCGTGCACGCGGTGATCGTCGATATCGTGGCGATCTTCGCCGGCTCTATTTACTTCATGCTGATAGCCGACAGTTTCTACGGCCCGTTCATCACCTTCATCTCGCTGCTGGCCGTGCCCATCACCGCCTGGGTCGGGATCTTTGTGGTCGACCTGATTCACCGTCACTACTACAGCCCCAAAGACCTGCTGGACGTAAGCCCAAGCAGCGCCTACTGGTATCGCGGCGGCGTGGAATGGCGTGCATTCGGCGCCTGGGCTGTGGCGATTGTGCTGGGTTTCAGCTTCACCACCATCGGCACCACCGCCGAAAATATCTGGTTCGCCGGGCCTTTGTCCGACTCCTGGCTGGGCCACAACGGCCTGGGCTGGATCGTCACCTTCCTGGTGGCCGGTGGGATTTATGCAGTACTGGGCGGCGCAGCTGACCGTCGCCCGGCTTTGGTAGAGCGCGCTAATGTCTAGATTGCTGCACACCGGCCAGGTCATCGTCGACCTGGTCATGGCCCTCGACACACTGCCTGCAACCGGCGGAGATGTGCTGGCGCAATCGGCCAGTTTCGAAGCCGGCGGGGGCTTCAACGTGATGGCTGCCGCCCGGCGCAATGGTTTGCCGGTGGTTTACCTCGGCCGCCATGGCCACGGGCGCTTCGGCGACCTGGCGCGCGCCGCGATGCAGGCCGAGGGCGTGGAAATGGCCCAGCCGGCCAGCGAGGGCAAGGACACCGGTTTGTGTGTGTCGCTGACCGAGGCCAGTACCGAGCGCACGTTCATTTCGCATATCGGCGCTGAAGGGGATTTGAGCGCAGAGGACCTGGCGGGCGTGGTGCCGCGCGCAGACGATTATGTCTACGTCAGCGGCTACAGCCTGTTACTCGACGGCAAGGCCCAGGCATTGCTCGATTGGTTGCTGGCGCTGCCGCGTGAAATCACCGTGGTGTTCGACCCGGGGCCGTTGGTCAAGGCGCCGGACTCGGCCTTGATGGTTGCCTTGCTGCCGCGCATCGATATCTGGACCAGCAATGGGCCGGAAGCCCTGGCGTTTAGCGGCGCCAGTACGCTGGCCGAAGCGCTGCGCGAACTCAACCGTCACTTGCCCGCCGAAGCGCTGCTGGTGGTGCGCGACGGGCCGAATGGCTGCTGGGTGAGTCGCCACGGCAAGGCCGAGCATGTGCCGGGTTTCAAGGTGCAGGCCGTGGACAGCAACGGCGCGGGCGATGCCCATGCCGGTGTGTTTCTGGCGGGGCTGGCCAAGGGCTTGCAACCCTCGCAAGCAGCGCGTCGCGCGAATGCGGCAGCCGCTTTGGCGGTAACGCGTTGGGGGCCGGCGACTTCACCCGGTACTGACGAAGTGGATGCGTTGTTGGCAAAATAGGCGCTTACCCGCACGGAATAAGCCCATGACCCAGAATATCTACGACACCCCGGCCTTCTTCGAGGGCTACAGCAAGATGGGCCGCTCGGTCGAAGGCCTGGCCGGTGCGCCGGAGTGGCCTGCCTTGCAGGCTTTGCTACCGCCGATGCGTGGCTTGCAGGTGGTGGACCTGGGCTGTGGCTATGGCTGGTTCAGCCGCTGGGCCGAGGAACAGGGCGCTGCGCAGGTGCTGGGGTTGGACGTGTCGCAGAAGATGCTGGCGCGGGCCACTGAAATGACTTCGGCGGCGACCATCACCTATGCAATCGCCGACCTGGAACAGCTCGACCTGCCGGCGGGCGCATTCGACCTGGCCTACAGCTCCCTGGCGTTCCATTACATCGTCGACCTCCAGGGGCTATTTGCGCGCATCCACCAGGCCCTGGTACCGGGCGGGCGCCTGGTGTTTTCCATCGAGCACCCGATCTTCATGGCGCCGCGTAATCCGGGGTGGCTGGTTGATGACCAGGGGCGCAAAAGTTGGCCGGTGGACGGCTATCAATTGGAAGGGCCACGGGTGACCCATTGGCTGGCCGATGGCGTGATCAAGCAGCACCGCACCTTGGGCACGTTGCTCAATCTGCTGATACAGGCGGGGTTTACGCTCAACCACATTGAAGAATGGGGGCCGAGCAAAGCGGACCTGATGGCGAGGCCCGAACTGGCCGAAGAACAAGAGCGTCCAATGATGCTGCTAGTGTCGGCTCAGTGCTGATGTGCGCTGCGCACTGCACATCAAAGTGTGGGAGCGGACTTGCCCGCGATGACGGTAGATCAGCCACAAAAAGAGTGACTGATGCGACGCCATCGCGGGCAAGCCCGCTCCCACATTTGATCTTCGTCTAGTTCAAACGGTGCCTTCGCCTTCCAGCTTGCGCGCCTCATCAACCCCTGAGGCGGTCAGCTTGATCGGCAGGTTCAACGAATATTCACCGGCGTCGTCGGTGGTCACATGCCCATCCTTGATAAACCCGCGTTCTTGCAGAAATGCCAGCACACTGGCCACCACCTTTTCGCCGCGGTAGTTATCCAGCACCTCCTTGCCCAGGCCGTTGGGGTGGGCGTGCAGCAGGCGGGTGAGGACTTCTTTTTCAAGGTTTCTATCGACGTTCATGCGTACCTCTTCACTGGGAAATGATCGGGTGTCGGTGCGGCTATCGATGCATCAAGGCGCAGGTTGTTTCGGGGCGCCCGGGATGTTGCTGTCATCGCCTTTGTTGATTTTGGGTTCTTCATTGACGCCTGGGCCCATTTTGCCGTTACCGACTGCAGCCGGTGCCTGACGTTGGGTATCGGCGCCTTTGGTGTGAGGGTCTGCGCCGTTATCGATAATCGCGCCACCGTTGGTTTCCATCCCTGTGCCCATCGAGTCCTGAGACTCCTTGGTAGCAGGGTTGGTGGTGCCGGTGGATGAGGTGGCGGCAACGGCACTCAACGAGGCGGCGGACAGCAAGCCGGTGAGGGCGAGGGCAGCAAATTTGGAATTCTTCATGAGGGGTGTCTCCATATGATTAATGTCCTTACCCCTTATTGGTCCGCCCCAGTTTGCGGTTCGTGCCTTGATGGCGACGAACGGTGCTAATTCACCTGTAAGATTTTGTTAGCCGAACGCTGGCGCCAGATCAGTCGCGCCACCGTGATCAACCAGTTGAACAAGGCCACGGCCAACACACTCGCCAGCAGCGTCGGCAGCCCAGAATCGACAATGATTTTGCCCGCCAGCAGCGGAAAGCCGAACACCCCGACAAAGTACGCCAGGCTGAACAGCAGCAAGGCTTGTGACGTCGTTCCAGGCGGTGCTTCATTGGCTACCAGCCCATTGATCACCGAGTACGTCAGGCCGTAACCCACGCCCAGCGTGCCGGCTGCCAACAGGTAACTGAGGTTGCCACTCACGCCAAACGCAAACAGCGCGATCGAGCCGAGCATGATCCCGGACAGCACGCAGGCGGCCCAGTACGCATCGCGCTTGACCACGTGGCCGGCGATCAACAGCCGGCTGGTAATGGCGGCGCTCAGGAAGCCGCCAAAGAACAGCGAATAGTCCAACCCCTGCGCAGCCGCGTAGCTGGTTTGAAACGATGAAAGCCCACCAAACACACAGCCGCCCAGGCCGACCATCAGGATCGCAAACGCGGCTTTGGATGACAGCACGCGGCGGCTGGACGCCCAGGAAATCTTCGAGGTGGGCGCATTCGCGTGATGGTTGAGTTGTGCGCCCATTCGCCAGAACATCAGGACGCCGACCAGACTGGCCAGGCCGGCGATATAGAAGGCTGCTGTCAGCGGCAGGCCCAGCGCGTCGGCGGCACGGCCGAGCAAAGGGCCGGAGCCGATCCCGCTCAACATACTGCCCGACAGCAGCGCAAAATATTTGGCCCGCTGCGCCGATTGCACCAGCAGCGTCACGATGATCGGCCCCAAGGTGTAGAACACGCCCCAGCCCAACCCAAGCGACAGACCGAACAGCATCAAGCCCTGGCCAAACCCAGGTGTCAGGGCAAACCCCAGGCACGCCACCACCAGCAATACGCCCATGCCCGCAATCGCGCGCGCCGCACCGACCGCATCGGCCAAGTGCCCGCAGAACAGCACTGCCACGAACGTACTGAGCATCGCCATGGAGATCACGCTGCCGGCGTCGTGTTCATTGCCGCCGCGCGAGTGGATCAGCAGCGACAGCAAAAACGTCGAGCCATAGGACAGTGACAGCAAGAAGCTGGCGAGGCAGAAAAAGGCGAACAGTTTGGTATTCACGGCGGGTGTGGAAGGCATCGGGCGACCTTGCAGTTATCAGCATGCAGTTATCAGCATGCAGTTATTAGCGTTATGCCCGACTGTTTACCATGCCCGTGCATGGCGAATGTTGCGTGGTTGGTGGTACTTGCTTTACGCGTGGCCGGAGTAAACAAATTGCACTGCAATCAGTCATCAAAGCGTCTTAGTATGTGGCCTTTGACATTGCCCAAGGCCCGCCCATGACCATCGAGATTCGCCCTGCCGTGCCCAGCGATGCTGCGCAGATCCTGACTTTCATCACTGAACTTGCCGAGTACGAAAAGGCCCGGCACGAAGTGATCGCCAGTGTGGTGGATATCGAGCGCAGCCTGTTCAGCGAGGGCGCCACCGCCCATGGCCTGATCTGTTCGCGGGATGGCCTGCCGATTGGCTTTGCGGTGTTCTTCTTCAGTTACTCCACCTGGCTGGGCAGCAACTGCCTGTACCTCGAAGACCTCTACATCAACCCCGAGCAACGTGGCGGCGGGGCGGGCAAGAAGCTCTTGCGGCACCTGGCCAAGATCGCCTGCGACAACGGTTGCGGGCGTTTCGAGTGGAGCGTGCTGGACTGGAACGAGCCGGCGATTGCCTTCTACAAGTCCATCGGCGCCCAGCCGCAGGAGGAGTGGGTGCGCTATCGCATGGAGGGTAATGCACTGCGCGACTTTGCGCAGGGCTGAAACCCTCTTTCAAAAACACTGAAGGCCCAATGTGTGAGGGCTTGGGTGGGAGCTGGCTTGCCTGCGATACAAGCACCTCGGTATTTCAGTTGTACCGAGGTGCCTGTATCGCAGGCAAGCCAGCTCCCACAGAGGTCGACTCCCGCATTTTTTTGTGTCGCGTCTCACTATATGGGATGCAAATTTATATATTGAGATATTTCAAAAGATGGGTTTATAGTCGGCGGCATCAGCACTCACTACCAAAAATAAAACAGGTGAAGCGATGCAGCCCCAACCGTTGTTATTACCCGCCGTGCCCGAACCCACCTATGGCGAGCGGCTGAAAAACAAAGTGGTGATCATCACCGGTGCCGCTCAAGGGATAGGCGAGGCGATCGTCGCCTGCTTCCAGGCCCAGCAGGCACGGCTGGTGATTGCGGATATCCAGGCCGAAAAGGTTGAGCAAGTCGCCGCCCACTGGCGCGAACGCGGCGCTGAGATTGTCGCGCAGGCCGTCGATATAACCTCCAAAGAGCAATGGCAGGCGCTAGTCAATGTGGCCATCGAGCGCTTTGGCCGTGTGGATGTGTTGATCAACTGCGCGGGCGTCAACGTGTTCCGTGACCCGCTGGAGATGACCGACGACGATTGGCGCCGCTGCTTCGCCATCGACCTCGACGGTGCCTGGTTCGGCTGCCGCACCGTGTTGCCGCACATGATCGAGCAGGGCATCGGCAACATCATCAACATCGCTTCCACCCATTCCAGCCACATCATTCCCGGCTGTTTTCCCTATCCGGTAGCCAAGCATGGCCTGCTCGGTCTCACCCGCGCCCTCGGCATCGAATACGCACCCAAAGGCATCCGCGTGAATGCCATCGCACCGGGCTACATCGAAACCCAGCTCAACGTCGATTACTGGAACGGCTTCCCTGACCCGCATGCCGAGCGCCAGCGCGCCTTCGATTTGCACCCGCCCAAGCGCATCGGCCAACCGGTCGAGGTGGCGATGACGGCGCTGTTTCTGGCCACCGACGAGGCGCCCTTTATCAACGCAACCTGCCTGATGATCGATGGCGGGCGTTCCGTGATGTACCACGACTAACAACAATCAAGAGAGGTGGTTCATGTTCAAGAAGACGTTAGGCGCCGTGGCGCTGGCGATGGCCTTCAGCGGTTTTGCAGCGGCCGAAGAAGTGAAGATCGGCTTCCTGGTCAAGCAGGCCGAAGAGCCTTGGTTCCAGACCGAATGGGCCTTTGCCGAAAAGGCCGGTAAGGACCAGGGCTTCACCGTGATCAAGATCGCCGTGCCCGACGGCGAGAAAACCTTGTCCGCCATCGACACCCTCGCCGCCAACGGCGCCAAGGGGTTTGTGATCTGCCCGCCAGACGTGTCCCTCGGCCCTGCGATCATGGCCAAGGCCAAGCTCAACGGCTTGAAAGTGCTGGCGGTGGATGACCGCTTCGTCGATGCCAAGGGCAAGCCCATGGAAGACGTGCCTTATGTGGGCCTGGATGCCTACAAGATCGGCCAGAAGCAAGGCGAGGCCATGGCCGCCGAAGCCAAGCATCGTAACTGGGACTGGAAGGACACCTACGCCGTCATCAACACCTTTGACGAGCTGGAAACCGGCAAAAAACGCACCGACGGTTCGGTCGAAGGCCTCAAGGTCGCCGGCTTGCCTGCTGACCACATCCTGTTCAGCGCGCAGAAAACCCTCGACGTGCCAGGCAGCATGGATTCCACCAACTCGGCGCTGGTAAAGCTGCCGGGCACCGCGAAAAACCTGATCATCGGCGGCATGAACGACAGCACCGTGCTGGGCGGCGTGCGCGCCACCGAAAGCGCCGGCTTCAAGGCGGCCAATGTGATTGGCGTGGGCATCAATGGCACTGATGCGATTGAAGAGTTGAAGAAAACCGACACCGGCTTCTACGGCTCAATGCTGCTCAGCCCCGATGCATCCGGCTACAAAACCGCCACGGCGATGTTCGAGTGGGTCACCAAAGGCACCGAGCCTGCCAAGTTCACCGCCCTGGATAACGTAACCCTCATCACCCGCGCCAACTTCAAGGAAGAGTTGAGCAAAATCGGTCTGTGGAAATGACCGGCGCGGCCTTGCGTTTCAACGGCATCGGCAAGGAGTTTCCCGGGGTCAAGGCGCTGGCGCAGATCAGCTTTGAAGCGCGGCCGCACTCGGTGCATGCGCTGATGGGCGAGAACGGCGCGGGCAAGTCCACGCTGCTCAAGATCCTCGGCGGTGCCTACACGCCCAGCAGCGGCACGGTGCAGATCGGCGAGCAGGTCATGGCGTTCAAGAACGCCGCCGACAGCATCGCCAACGGCGTGGCGGTGATTCACCAGGAGCTGCATCTGGTGCCGGAAATGACCGTGGCCGAGAACCTGTTTCTCGGGCATTTGCCGTCGCGTTTCGGCGTGGTCAATGGCGGCCAGCTGCGCAAGCAGGCGTTGGCGTGCCTTAAAGGCCTGGCCGATGAAATCGATCCGCAAGAGAAGCTTGGGCGTTTGTCCCTCGGCCAGCGCCAACTGGTGGAAATCGCCAAGGCGTTGTCCCGTGGTGCCCATGTGATTGCTTTTGACGAACCCACCAGCAGCCTGTCGGCGCGGGAAATCGACCGCTTGATGGCGATCATCACGCGCCTGCGCGATGAGGGCAAAGTGGTGCTGTATGTGTCGCATCGCATGGAAGAAGTGTTCCGTATTTGCGATGCGGTGACGGTGTTCAAGGACGGCCGTTATGTGCGCACTTTTGACGACATGGCCACACTGACTCACGACCAGTTGGTGACCTGCATGGTCGGGCGAGATATCCAGGATATCTACGATTACCGCCCGCGCGAACGCGGTGAGGTGGCGCTCAAGGTCAACGGTTTGCTTGGGCCTGGCCTGCGCGAAGCGGTCAGCCTGCAGGTGCACAAGGGCGAGATTCTCGGCCTTTTCGGGCTGGTGGGCGCCGGGCGTACCGAGCTGTTTCGTTTGCTCAGTGGCCTGGAACGCGCAACGGCCGGGCAGTTGGAATTGTTTGGGCAAGCCCTGCCATTACATTCACCACGCGATGCCATCGCCGCCGGTGTGCTGCTGTGCCCGGAGGACCGCAAAAAGGAAGGCATCATCCCGCTGTCCAGCGTGGCCGAGAACATCAACATCAGTGCGCGTGGCGCGCATTCGACCTTTGGCTGGCTGTTGCGTGAAGGCTGGGAGAAGGGCAACGCCGACAAGCAGATCAAGGCGATGAAAGTCAAAACGCCGAACGCCGAGCAGAAAATCATGTACTTGTCCGGCGGCAATCAACAGAAGGCCATTCTTGGCCGCTGGCTGTCGATGCCGATGAAAGTGTTGCTGCTGGATGAGCCCACACGCGGCATCGATATCGGCGCCAAGTCGGAGATCTACCAGATCATTCATAACCTTGCGGCCAGCGGCATTGCGGTGATTGTGGTGTCCAGCGACCTGATGGAAGTGATGGGCATCTCTGATCGCATCCTGGTGATGAGTGAAGGCGCGCTGACTGGCGAGTTGACCCGCGACCAGGCGGATGAAGCGAAGCTGTTGCAACTGGCTCTCCCGCGTTCGCGGGCTTGAAGAATTCGAGGGTATAGGTATGTCACAGGTAAAAACTGCAAAGGGCTTTTGGCCGGGTTTCAACCAACGTAAATTTCTCGATGATTGGGTGATGCTGCTCGCGGCATTGAGCATCTTTGTGCTCAGCGCGCTGTTTATCGACAACTTCCTCTCGCCGCTGAATATGCGCGGGCTGGGCCTGGCGATTTCGACGGTGGGCATCGCTGCGTGCACCATGCTGTTCTGCCTGGCGTCGGGGCATTTCGACTTGTCAGTCGGCTCGGTGATCGCCTGTGCCGGTGTGGTCGCGGGGATTGTGATTCGTGACACCGACAGCGTGGTACTCGGCGTGTCCGCTGCGTTGGCCATGGGCCTGGTAGTGGGGCTGATCAACGGCATCGTGATCGCCAAGCTGCGCATCAACGCGTTGATCGCAACCTTGGCGACCATGCAGATCGTGCGCGGGCTGGCCTATATCTTTTCCAACGGCAAGGCGGTCGGCGTGATGGACGAACGCTTCTTTGTGTTCGGCAACGGCCAACTGATGGGCGTGCCGGTGCCGATTATCATCACCGTGTTGTGCTTTGTGTTCTTCGGCTGGCTGCTCAACTACACCACCTATGGGCGCAACACCATGGCCATCGGTGGCAACCAGGAAGCGGCGTTGCTGGCCGGGGTGAATGTCGACCGCACCAAAATCATCATCTTTGCCGTGCACGGCTTGATCGGCGCATTGGCCGGGGTGATCCTCGCCTCGCGCATGACCTCGGGCCAGCCAATGATCGGCCAGGGCTTCGAGCTGACGGTAATCTCGGCGTGTGTGTTGGGCGGTGTGTCGTTGAGTGGCGGTATCGGCATGATCCGCCATGTGATTGCCGGGGTGTTGATTCTGGCGATCATCGAGAACGCGATGAACCTGAAGAACATCGACACGTTTTACCAGTATGTGATCCGGGGCTCGATCCTGCTCTTGGCGGTCATCATCGACCGCATGAAGCAACGCTGAACTCTCGCCCTATGAAGATCCAAATGTGGGAGCTGGCTTGCCTGCGATAGCGGTGGGTCAGCTAATTATTTGTAGGCTGATGCACCGCTATCGCAGGCAAGCCAGCTCCCACAATGGATCTCCTCTGTTCAGCAGGGCTGCATTTGCCATAATGGCGCCGTTTTCGTACTTCCCAATAGGCCCGATATGCAGGAAAACGCCCACATCCCCGTCAAAGACGCCGCCCCCACCGGCACCCAGACCCTGCTGCGTGGCCTGGGCGTGGTGCAAGCGGTGGCGGCGGGTGCGCGCGACTTGAAAGAGATCGCCAGGCGCATCGGCACCACCCGCAGTACCACTCACCGGCTGGCCAGTTGCCTGGTTGAGGAGCGTTACCTGCGTGTGGTGCCGCAAGTAGGTTATTTGCTCGGGCCGAAACTGATCGAACTGGGTTTTCAGGCCCGTGACGAACTGCCGCTGGTGACCCTGGCGGTGCCGTACCTGGATGAACTGTCGGCGTTGACTGGCGACACCATCCACTTGGCGATTCGTGAATACGACGATGTGCTCTACCTGCACAAGAACCCCGGCCGCTACGGCCCGGAAATGCGCTCGCGAGTCGGCCATCGCATGCCGCTGGCGCGCACCGGTGTGGGCAAGGCAATGTTGCTGGATGACTCTGTGCAGGAGTGGCAGCGCCTGTATGAAGCCAGCCTGCCCGCCGAGGGCAAGAGCCAGCAATGGCCAGCGCACCCGGAGCAATCCTGGGCGCAGTTCGAGCAGCGCATGCGCGAATACGTGGAGGGTGGGTATGCGTTCGACCTGGAAGACAACGAACCGTCGATCCGTTGTGTGGCGGCACCGGTGCGCGATGCCAGCCGGCGAATCGTCGCCGGCATCAGCATCGCCAGTACCGTGCCCTACATGCCGCTGGAAAAGATGGCCGAGCTGATCCCTGTGATCAAACAGGTCGCAGCGCGGCTGTCAGCGGAGTTGGGCGCTAAGGCCTGATCAGGCCTTCAAGGTCGCCATGTCGATGACAAAGCGGTACTTCACATCGCCGGCGATCATGCGGGTGTAAGCCTCGTTGATCTGGCGGATATCGAGCATTTCGATATCGCAGGTGATGTTGTGCTCGGCGCAGAAATCCAGCACTTCCTGGGTTTCGGCAATGCCGCCGATCAACGAACCGGCCAGCACTTTACGGCCCAGCACCAGCTTGGCAGCGTTCACCGGTGGGTCGACCGGTTCGATCAAGCCAACCAGGATATGCACGCCGTCAAAGCGCAGCACGTCGAGGTAGGGGTTCAGGTCGTGTTGCACCGGAATGGTGTCCAGCAGGAAATCGAAGCTGCCGGCGGCGGCTTTCATCTGCTCGGCATCGGTGGACACGATGACATGGTCGGCACCCTGGCGACGGCCTTCTTCAGCCTTGCTCGCGGAGCGGGTGAACAGCGTAACTTCTGCGCCCATGGCCTTGGCGAACTTGATGCCCATGTGGCCCAGGCCGCCCATGCCCAGCACGCCGACTTTGTCGCCAGCCTTCACGCCGTAGTGCTTGAGTGGCGAGTAGGTGGTGATGCCTGCGCACAGAATCGGCGCGGCGCTGGCCAGGTCGAGCTTGGCCGGGATCTTCACCACGAAGTGCTCACTGACGACGATGCTGTCGGAGTAGCCGCCCATGGTGTTGCTGCCATCCACCCGGTCCGGGGTGGCGTAGGTCATGGTCGGGCCTTCGAGGCAGTACTGCTCAAGGTCCGCATGGCAAGCGTCGCAGTGGCGGCACGAATCAACCATGCAGCCCACGCCCACCAGGTCGCCGACTTTGTGCGCGGTCACGCTGGCGCCGACGGCGGTGACTTTGCCGACGATCTCGTGGCCCGGCATCAGCGGGTACACGGCGATGCCCCACTCGTTGCGTGCCTGGTGGATGTCGGAGTGGCATACGCCGCAGTACAGAATCTCGATGGCTACATCGTCGGCGCGCGGGCTGCGGCGTTCGAAGGACATGGGGGCGAGGGGAGTGGTGGCCGACTGGGCGGCATAACCGATGGCGGTGTACATACAGAAACCTCGCAAAAGGATTGACTAGGGAGGCGGCGTATTTTCCGCGCAGGGCCGGGATGCGGCCATGGCGATTGCTCCGAACCTCATGCCTATTCGTCCGGGAGTGCCCTGTGTTTGGATTCATGTGCGCTCAGACCTGCGATGATGCTCTTATCCCTTTTTAACGAAGTTTTTTGCCATGTTGTTGACCCGCCATCTCGATGCCAATGCCACGCTGGTTGCCTTGATTGAGGACCTCACGCCCTGCGACGGTTTCTCCCCGACGTACCTGCCCGGTGTGAAGGTATTGCGCGCCAGTTGCGACGTGGCACGCGGCCCGCAGATCTACGAACCGAGCCTGATGTTTGTGGCTCAGGGCAGCAAAGTCGCCTATTTAGGCCCACGCACACTGGAGTATGGCGCCGGGCACTACCTGATCCAGGCGATGCCGGTGCCGTTCGAATGCGAAACCTTTGCCCTGGCGCCCGACGCGCCGCTGTACGGGGTTACCGTGGGGATTGATCGCGTGGTGCTCGGCGAACTGGTCATGGCCATGGGCATGCAGGCCGGGCCGCCGCCGACGGCGCAGACATTGGAATCCATGAGCTCGGTGATGCTCGATGATGCAATGCGCGGCAGCGTCGAACGGCTATTGCAGTGCCTGCACGATCCGCTGGAAAGCCGGATCATGGGCCCGGCGCGGGTCCGGGAAGTGTTGTTTACCGCGTTACGCGGGCCACAGGCGGATGTGCTGCGTGCCTTGGTGGAACAACAAGGGCAATTCTCACGTATTGCCACCTCGTTGAATCACCTGCATGCCCATTACGCCGAGCCGCTGAACATTGAGACGTTGGCCGGGTATGCGCATATGAGTGCGTCGACCTTTCATGAGCACTTCAAGCGTTGCACGCTGCTGTCGCCGGTGCAGTATTTGAAGCGCTTGCGGTTGTTGAAGGCTCAGCAGTTGCTGCTGGTGGAAGGCTTGGGCGTGGCGCAGGCGGCGCACAACGTGGGGTATCAGAGTACGTCGCAGTTCAGTCGGGAATATAAGCGTTACTTCTTGCGCAACCCGGGTGAAGAACGGGCGGCGTAGGTCAGGCAACACACTCTCTAAATGTGGGAGCTGGCAAGCCAGCTCCCACATTGGATCTGTGCCGGGCATAAAAAAGGCTCCCGTTTGGGAGCCTTTTTTGTTCAAGCAACTGCCTTACATATTCGGGTAAGTCGGCCCACCCGCGCCTTCCGGCGTAACCCACGTGATGTTCTGCGAAGGGTCCTTGATGTCACAGGTCTTGCAGTGCACGCAGTTCTGGGCGTTGATCTGGAAGCGCTTCTCACCGTCTTCCTTGGTGATCACTTCATACACGCCAGCCGGGCAGTAGCGCTGCGCCGGTTCATCGTAGAGCGGCAGGTTGGTGCCGATCGGGATGCTCGGGTCTTTTAGCTTCAAGTGGCACGGCTGCTCTTCTTCGTGGTTGGTACCGGAGATGAACACCGAGCTCAGCTTGTCGAAGCTCAGTTTGCCGTCGGGTTTTGGGTAGTCGATCTTCTTGCTGTCCTTGGCGAGCTTCAGGCAGGCGTAATCCGGCTTGGTGTCGTGCAAGGTAAACGGCATTTTGCCGCCGAGGATGTTCTGGTCGAACCAGTTGAAGCCGGCGCCGATGATCGGGCCGAACTTGTGCATCGCCGGGCCGAAGTTGCGGCTGGCGAACAGCTCTTCGTAGAGCCAGCTGGCCTTGAAACCGTCGACGTAGTTGGTCAGTTCGTCACCGCCTTCGGAGTCCGCGAACAGGCGCTCGGCCACGGCGTCGGCAGCGAGCATGCCGGACTTCATTGCGGTGTGGCTGCCTTTGATCTTGGCCACGTTCATGGTGCCCAGGTCGCAGCCGATCAAGGCGCCGCCTTTGAAGACCATCTTCGGCAACGAGTTGATGCCGCCTTTGGCCAGGGCACGCGCGCCGTAGCTGACGCGTTTGCCGCCTTCCAGGTATTGCGCCAGCACCGGGTGGTGCTTGAGGCGCTGGAACTCATCGAACGGCGACAGGAAGGTGTTGCTGTAGGACAGGTCGACGATCAGGCCGACAACCACCTGGTTGTTTTCCAGGTGATAAAGGAACGAGCCGCCGGTGTTCTCGTTGCTCATGATGTCCAGCGGCCAGCCGGCGGTATGAACCACCAGGCCAGGCTGATGCTTGGCCGGGTCGATTTCCCAGATTTCCTTGAGGCCGATGCCGTAGTGCTGGGCGTCGGCGTCGCTGTCCAGGTTAAAACGCTGGATCAGTTGCTTGCCGATGTGGCCACGGCAACCTTCGGCGAACAGCGTGTACTTGCCACGCAGCTCCATGCCTGGGGTGTACACGCCTTCTTTTGGATGGCCTTCGCGGTCGACGCCGAGGTCGCCGGTGATGATCCCGCGCACCACGCCGTTCTCGTCGAACAGCGCTTCCTGGGCGGCGAAGCCTGGGTAGACTTCTACGCCCAGGTTCTCGGCCTGCTGGGCCAGCCAGCGGCACAGGTTGCCCAGGGAGATAATGTAGTTGCCTTCGTTGTGCATGGTCTTGGGCACGAAGAAGTCAGGCACCTTGGTGGAGGCTTCAGGGCTGCGCAGTACATAGATGTCGTCGCGCACAACCGGGGTATTGAGCGGAGCGCCGAGTTCCTTCCAGTCCGGGAACAGTTCGTTCAGGGCGCGTGGTTCGAACACGGCACCGGAGAGGATGTGAGCGCCGACTTCGGAGCCTTTCTCGACCACGCAGACGCTGATTTCTTTACCGGCTTCGGCGGCCTTCTGCTTCAGTCGGCAGGCGGCAGACAGGCCTGCCGGGCCAGCGCCGACGATGACCACGTCGAATTCCATGTATTCGCGTTCCACAGGCTATCTCCTACTCAAGGCTCAACAGGCTTTTTTTTCTAATGGATGGAGGTTCGGTGTCGTCTTGCAACAACGGCAAGACCCACCTTTCTCTCTAGGTGGCGCATTATATCTACACCACTGGCAGCGTCCAATACAAACGTTTGTTTGAATTGCTCGCAGGCTAGGTAAATCAAAGCAACGCGGCTTATGACTGGCTATTTTGGCGTATTGACCAGAATAGGCGTTCCGGTCAATATACGGTCGGTTTTGCGCTTACCGTAGGCAGACAGCAGGTTTCAAGAGCACGTCCAAAAGCAAGACAGGTGACGCGTGCCTAAATAATGGTGCGCAGTTTACACACTGCGATAAAGAATGACCTCTCAGTCACCCCTGACGAACGGTCATCATTTCCCCATCGCTAAGTCATCCGCCGAAGTTTTTGGAGGTGCCCTTGTGTGCCGATGAGCATCAACCGCCAGGTTCGCCTAGGCGACTTTCTTTTCACCGGAGAGTAACGAGGAATCCATGAAGGTTCTTGTAGCTGTCAAACGCGTTGTCGATTACAACGTGAAAGTTCGCGTCAAGGCGGACAATTCCGGCGTCGACCTTGCTAACGTCAAAATGTCGATGAACCCTTTCTGCGAAATCGCTGTGGAAGAAGCTGTACGCCTGAAAGAGAAAGGCGTGGCGACTGAAATCGTGGTGGTTTCCATCGGCCCTACCACTGCTCAAGAGCAGCTGCGTACCGCCCTGGCCCTGGGCGCCGACCGCGCCATTCTGGTTGAGTCGGCTGAAGACCTGACCTCCCTGGCCGTGGCCAAGTTGCTCAAGGCCGTTGTCGACAAGGAACAGCCTCAGCTGGTGATCCTCGGCAAACAAGCCATCGACAGCGACAACAACCAGACTGGCCAGATGCTGGCTGCGCTGACCGGTTACGGCCAGGGCACCTTCGCTTCCAAAGTCGAAGTGAGCGGCGACAGCGTCGCTGTGACCCGTGAAATCGACGGCGGCGCACAGACCGTTTCGTTGAAACTGCCGGCCATCGTCACCACCGACCTGCGTTTGAACGAGCCGCGCTATGCGTCCCTGCCAAACATCATGAAAGCCAAGAAGAAGCCGCTTGAGTCGGTGACTCCAGAAGCTTTGGGCGTTTCCACCGCCTCTACCAACAAGACCGTCAAGGTTGAAGCACCGGCTGCACGCAGCGCGGGCATCAAGGTCAAGTCGGTGGCTGAATTGGTCGAGAAACTGAAAAACGAAGCGAAGGTGATCTGATCATGGCTATCCTCGTAATCGCCGAACACGACAACAAGGTGCTGGCCCCGGCCACGCTGAACACCGTGGCCGCTGCCGCTAAAATCGGTGGCGACATTCACGTGCTGGTAGCTGGCCTTGGCGCTGGCGCCGTGGCTGAAGCCGCTGCGAAAATCGCGGGCGTGAGCAAAGTCCTTAACGCTGACAACGCCGCCTACGCGCATCAGCTGCCGGAAAACGTTGCTCCGCTGGTAGCTGAGCTGGGCGCTGGCTACAGCCACATCCTGGCTGCTGCTACCTCCAACGGCAAAAACATCCTGCCACGCGTTGCCGCGCAGCTGGACGTTGACCAGATCTCCGAGATCATCTCGGTAGAAAGCGCTGACACCTTCAAGCGCCCGATCTACGCCGGTAATGCTATCGCCACCGTACAGTCCAACGCTTCGGTCAAAGTCATCACCGTGCGTGCCACCGGTTTCGACCCGGTTGCCGCTGAAGGTGGTTCGGCTGCCATTGAAGCTGTGGCTGCTGCCCACGACGCTGGCACTTCCAGCTTTGTTGGCGAAGAGCTGGCCAAGTCGGATCGCCCTGAGCTGACCGCTGCCAAAATCGTCGTTTCCGGCGGCCGCGGCATGCAGAACGGTGACAACTTCAAACACCTGTACGCCCTGGCCGACAAGCTGGGCGCTGCGGTCGGCGCTTCCCGCGCGGCCGTCGACGCAGGTTTCGTACCCAACGACATGCAGGTCGGCCAGACCGGCAAAATCGTTGCGCCACAGTTGTACATCGCCGTCGGTATCTCCGGCGCGATCCAGCACTTGGCCGGTATGAAAGACTCCAAAGTGATCGTTGCGATCAACAAGGACGAAGAAGCGCCAATCTTCCAGGTGGCTGATTACGGCCTGGTTGCGGACTTGTTCGAAGCCGTACCAGAGCTTTCGAAGCTGGTCTAATCCAGTTGCTTCACTTATAAAGAGCCCGGTCTTGTGACCGGGCTTTTTTTTGCCCGGCTTTTTTGAACATCGGAGAAACCGCCATGGATCTGCGTCCCGTATTGCTGGCACTGACACTTGGATTGGCGCTACTGCCCGGCCTCGCGCTGGCTGCCGGCAAATGTGAGCGCCTGGTGATCACCGGCAGCCCGGACGCGCCGCCGTTGCTGTGGCGTGACCCTCAAGACCCAACGCACCTGATCGGCGCCACGGCTGATGTACTGCAACAAATCGGCAAGGACCTGGGCCTTAAAATCGACCTGCTTTACGGCGGCAAACGCTCCCTGGCCCTGGATGAAGTGCGCAGCGGGCGCATGGACATTCTCGCCGATGCGCCGCTGAACCTCGGCGAGCTGGAAACCCTCGACTACATCCACCCGGCGCTGGTGCAGATCGACTACCTGGTGTGGACGCGCAAGGATTCGCCGCTGGTCTACACCAGCGCTGAAGACTTGCACGGGCATAAAGGCGCGGTCTCCGAGCGTGCGCGCTTGAGCGCTGGTTTCGACACCTTCGCCGGCCAGCAGCTCAGCTTGCAACGCCTGCCCAACTTGACCCCGGCGTTCCAGAAACTGCTGCTGGGTGAAGTCGACTACGTGCTGGCCGGGCGCTACTCGGGCATGGCCATGGCCCAGACGCTGGGCATGAGCAACGACCTTGTCGCCCGTGAAATACCCGTCGACCAGCCCGGCCTGTACCTGGCGATTTCCCACAACTCCGCCTGCAACGATCCGTGGCTGCGCGGACAGCTGGCGAAAAAGATGACAGAATTACCCGCGTCTGGTGTCGCGCAAGCCGCTTTGCAGCGCAACCTCGAACGCTGGAAAGCGCAATTGCAGCAACCCGTCGGCACCCCAGCAAAGTAAGGATTTTCAGTGACTCTTCGACCTCTTTTCGCGGCCCTCGCCGTTGTCGCTCTGGCGGGATGTGCAGTTGATCCTGCGCCGAACGAACAAATACGCCTCACCCAGCAGGCCTTGGAACAGGCCAACGCCGTGGGCGCCAGCACCGATGAATCGCCTGAACTGAAACTGGCTGAAGACAAGTTCGCCAAGGCCCGGGCCGACATGGCCGACCAATCCTACAAAGATGCGCGCATGCAGGCCGAACAGGCCGAGCTGGACGCGCGTCTGGCTGAAGCGCGGGTATTGACGCGCAAAAGCCAGGAACAGTTGAACGTGCTTAACACCCGCATCGCCCGACTGCGCAAACAATTGCAGCTGGGAGAAGCCCAATGAGCCCGCTGATCCGTGGTTTGAGTTGTGTGTTGCTGCTGGGCAGCGCGGCAATGGGCGGTTGCGCCAGCCAACCCAACAGCGAGCAGGCGTTGCAGCAGGCCGGCAGCGACTTCCAGAAGGTCAAGGAAGACGCGAATGTGCTGCGTTTTGCGCCCAAGGATGTGATTCGTGCCGGCGAATCCCTGGCCCGCGCCGATCGCTTGTCCAGCTACTGGGGCAGCGGCCCCGACGTGGTGCATTACGCCTACCTGAGCCAGCGCTACAGTGAGATCGCCCGCGAACACACCGAGCAGGGGCTTAACGCCGAGCGCGGCACCAAGCTGGAGCTGGAACGCCAGCGCCTGCAATTGGCCCTGCGTGAGAGCAAGTTGGCGAGCGTGCAGCAGCAAGGCAAGTGGCTCGAAGAGCAAATCGCCAGCCTGACCACCACCCAGACCAATCGCGGCCTGGTCATGACGTTGGGCGATGTGTTGTTCGACACCGGTGACGCCGAGCTGCAAAACTCGGCCAACCGCACCGTGCTGAAAATTGTGCAGTTCTTGCAGTTGAACCCCAAGCGCGTGGTGCGCATCGAGGGTTATACCGACAACACCGGTGGCGAGCAGGAAAACCTCAAGCTGTCGCGCGACCGTGCGCAATCGGTGGCTGATGTGCTGATGGACCTGGGGATTGATGAAAAACGTATCCAGGTCGAGGGCTACGGTGACCAGTACCCGGTAGAGGCCAACGCCTCAGAGCGCGGCCGCGCGCAGAACCGCCGGGTGGAAATTGTGTTCTCCGACGAAAAAGGCCAGCTGGGCGCCGCTCGCTAAAAACCTGCATCGATCAGTGTGGGAGCTGGCTTGCCTGCGATGCAGGCGCCTCGGTATGTCAGGCAAACCGAGGCGATACTATCGCAGGCAAGCCAGCTCCCCACAGGTTGCCGCGTACACACAGAACCGATCATTGATCGGTTTTTTTATGCACCTTGCCCCTACAGTTTTCTCTATCACTGCCGCCCGCGCTCGACTATTGTGGCAACTGTCCCCGTACACTTCTAAACTGTGCCGGTATGTTTCACACAAAAATAAAATACCCGTGAAATCGAGTGCTGCGTCATGACCAATCTGTTGCTTTACCAACGTATCGCCCAGCAACTGGCTGAGGACATCCGGCGCGGTGTCTATCAACCCGGCGAGCGCGTGCCTTCGGTGCGCAAGATGAGCTCACAGCTCAACGTCAGCCACGCCACGGTGTTGCAGGCGTATGCGAACCTGGAAGACCAGGGGCTGATCCGCGCGCGGCCGCAGTCGGGTTATTACGTGCACCAGACGCCTGCGCTCACGGCGCCGACGCCGGATATCGCCCGGGTTGAGCGTCCGGGGTTGGTCACGCGCAGCAGCATTATCCAGCAGGTATTGGTCGAGTCGCGCCGCGAAGGCGTGTTCCCGTTGGGTGCGGCCGTGCCGAGTGTCGATTATTTGCCGGTGCGCGCGTTGCACCAGCAACTGGCCAAGGTCACGCGCTTCCAAAGCCCACGGGCCTTCAGCTACATGTTCAGCCCGGGTTTTGAACCATTGCGCCGCCAGGTGGCGATTCGCATGCGCGATGCTGGCGTGGTAGTGGACCCCTCCGAAGTGGTGATCACCCACGGGTGCGTTGATGCGTTGCAGATGTCGTTGCGCGTACTGACCCGTCCGGGCGACCTCATCGCGGCTGAATCACCGACCTATTACGGCTTGCTGCAACTGGCCGACCTGCTGGGCCTCAAAGTCATCGAGATCCCCAGCGACCCGGCTACGGGCATGAGCCTTGAGGCGCTGCAACTGGCGGCCAACCAATGGTCGATCAAGGCCTTGGTGCTGACCACGCGCCTGAGCAATCCGCTGGGCGCGACCATGCCCGAGGAACGGCAGAAACAGTTGCTGCGCCTGGCCTCGGATTTCGATATCCAGATCGTCGAGGACGATATCTACGGCGAGCTGATGTTCGAACTGGGCCGCACCAAGGCGCTCAAAGCCTATGACCGCCTGGATCGGGTGATCTACTGCTCGAGTTTCTCCAAAACCCTGTCCCCCGGCGTGCGCATCGGCTGGATGATTGCCGGCAAGTACCAGCAGGAAATCCAGCGGCTGCAAATGTTCAGCACCCACTCGGCGTGCAGCGTCACCCAGATGGGTGTGGCGGCGTACCTGGAGAACGGTGGCTACGACCGGCACCTGCGCTACATCCGCCAGGAATACCGCAAGAACCTCAGCGCATTCCAGCTGGCGGTGCAGCAGTATTTCCCCGAAGGCACGCAGATGACCCGGCCGACCGGCGGCTTTATCCTGTGGGTCAGTTTGCCCGGCAGGGTCAATACCCAGGAACTGCACGTGCGTGCGCTGCAGCAGGGCATCAGCATTGCACCGGGAGTCATCTTCAGTAATACGGAACAGTTTAACCACTGTATTCGCCTTAACTGCGGCACGCCGTGGAACCGTGAGGCAGAGCGGGCGCTGATGACGCTGGGGATGTTGGCCAGCCAGTTGTGCCAGGAAACTGCGGCCGGGTTTTGAACCAGGGCTGAGGCGCGTAAAGGGGACACTCATGTTGACCGACTGATCAGCAGGCTTGTCATGCCGCGTTCAACAAGCGAGCATATGGCCCTCTGCCGTTAATGCTGTAGGCAATATGACCTCTATTTTTCGTGCTGTTGTGGTAATTGGCCTGTTAAGTCTGTGTAACGTCGGCACCGTCCTGGCGGCAGCCCCCGTGACTGAAAGCAAGCCCGCAGCCAATACCCAGCAGAAGACTTCGGCGAAGAAACCGGCGCCGGTTAAAAAAGCCCCGGCGGCCAAGAAAAAAACCGGCGTCGTGAAAAAACGTGCACCGGTGGCGAGTAAATCCAAATCTGCCCAAGAAGTAGCCCAGACCAAACTGCCACCGGCACAGTTGGACCTGTCCTTGCCAACCGAAATGGTCAGGCACTTGCAGCCCCTCGGCACTATGCCTAAACCCAAGAGCGTGCCGCTGTTGCCGCCGATGTTTGCGGAAAAACCCACCGACAACAGCGCGTTCCAGATCAATGGCCGCCTACTGAGCAACCAGATGCAGTTGCAGCTGCGTAACGAAGAGCGCCGCGACATTGAAGGCGCTGCGCTGGATTTCGAATTCAAGCAATAAAATTGCGCGCTTAGGTGACGCACGCCCTCGACCATCTGTCGCAGACTGGTCGGTCACTTTTGTTTTGTGCGAAAAACCCCTGTTAGACCATTTTAAAACGGCTGTTTAAGGGCGTACTCTAGCCCGGCCATCCATATTGAGTCGTCGAGGACCTGCCGGTCATGAAATGCCGTGAAGGCTGTGGCGCATGCTGCATTGCCCCCTCCATCAGTTCACCGTTACCGGGAATGCCCAATGGCAAACCTGCGGGAGAACGTTGCCTGCACCTGTCGGTCGAACAGCTATGCCAGCTGTTCGGGCAACCGGAGCGGCCGGCGGTGTGCAGTGATTTCAAGGCAGACCTTGAGGTGTGCGGCAATGATCAGGCCGATGCGATCCGTTTGATCGGCTGGTGGGAGCAGATGACGGCGGCTTGATGGGCTTTACTATCGGAACTTCAAAAATAAGGAATACAACAATGGGTTCGTTGAAACGATTGGCTGTGTTGTGCGGTTTTACGGTGTTGTTTGCTGCCACTGCCCAGGCTGAAGATTGGCAAGTCGCCAAGGACGAAGACGGTATCAAAGTGTCCTTGAGCGAAATTGCCGGCTCCAAGTACAAGGCTTATCGCGGTGTCACCCTGATCAAAGCCCCCGTCGCCAAGATCCAGGCCCTGCAGGAAGACGTGGCCGGTGCCTGCGCCTGGATCCACGAATGCAAATCGCAAAAACTGCTCAAGACCGAAGGTGACAAGAGCTGGACCTACACCCAGTTCAAGGCGCCGTTTCCGGTGACCGACCGCGACTCGATCCTGGAGATCACCACTTCCAAGGCCGCCGACGGCACCGTGACCCGCAAACTGCTGGAAGTGCCGACTTATCAGCCCGAAGTCAAAGGTTACGTGCGCGTAGCCCAAGTGGAAGGTTACTGGAAACTGGTGCCAAAGGGCGATAACCAGACCGAAGTCACTTACCAGGTGCACACCGAGCCAGGCGGCAGCGTGCCATCGTGGCTGGCCAACAAGTTCGTGGTGGACGCACCGTTTAACACCTTGAAAGCCTTGAAAGAACACGCTGAAAAATAAGCGCAGTTGATCCGGTGCCCGAGGCCTTGAGTGGAACGTTTGCCGACCGCTCAAGGTCCAGATAGATGTGAGCCCACACATGGGCTTTATCGAGGAGGCACCGATGCAAACGTGGCAGATTACCTTCGTAGATGATCACGGTGTAAAGACCGTGGAGCAGTTCGCCTGCGCGCAAAAGCCCAGCCTCGAAGATGCGGCGCACATGATCCGCAACAAGCTCGTGCCCGTGGCCGCCGAACTTGATCTCAATGACCTGGAGGGCCGCAAGCCCGAGCCGACGGTCAAGATCCTCAAAGATCAGAACAGCATTCAAATCCTCGACATCTCACCCGCCGCCTGAACATTTCCTGTAGGACCACGAAACCCCTCTGGTGGAGGTGATAGCTTCGCGCTACTCTGCAATTGAGATCAGCGAATGAATCGCTAAGGTCTGGTCTTGTCAGCTACAGGCTTGTTTTCCAACGGTGTTGTATTTGTCGTAGCTCCCGCGCCAGTAGGGCGCGGGCTTCGGGAAGCACGGAAAGTCTATCCATCGGTTTGAGGAGGACGTTTCATGAGCACAGCCTATCAAGAAGACATCAGCACCAACGTACTGCGCCGGATGAAAGAAGGCGGGTTCGACTTCTCGCGTTTTCACCCCATCGAGTTCTACGCCATTTTCCCGGATGAGGAACGTGCGCGCAGGGCTGCGGGTCGCTTTCGCGGAGAATCCCTGAATGCCCAGGTCAGCGCGCGCGACGATGGCGCCTGGTACCTGGAACTGAGCAAAATCATGTTCGCAACCTACGACGGCATAGGAGACTTCGAGCAAGACTTTGAGGCGGTGGTGGAACCGCTGGGCGGCATCATCGAGGGATGGGGCGTCAAGCAGGAGGTGCGTGGGTTACCCATGTAGTGCGATTTGTATGAGTAAAGCAGCGTATCGGCTGACCTTCGGGTCGGCCGTTTTTGTGTGTGCTGTATGAAATCTCCTAACCGCCCACCTCACTTTTCTTGCACCAAAAAAAAGCCACCCAAACAGGGTGGCCCAAAGGGAAGAGCGGTTCGCTGAAGCTGTAGGACGTGTCCTGTTCAGCCGATGGGGATGATTATCCGCAAGCGTGGGCGGGCAGTGAAATCAACTCTGGCTATGCTGTTGATAGTCAAAACCCGCATTACGATGAAGCGCGGGGCGTGACGGCGGGCATTCTGCGCACCAGGAAGGTGCGAGTGGATTCCGTTATTTATTCAACTCACTGATTTTTAAGTGTTTATGCCGATGGCGCGGGCCTTGCAACACTGCTTGCGTCCGAGTGACAAGGAGTACGGCATGACCCGCACTTATTACGATGAAATGTACGACGGGGCAGGGCAGGTCCGGCCCCATTACCGCGAGTTCGCCCGCTGGTTGGCTGATACGCCCGCCGAACTGCTCGCGCAACGTCGGCGTGAAGCCGATTTGCTGTTCCACCGTGCCGGCATCACCTTCACCCTTTACGGGGACGAGCAGGGCACCGAGCGCCTGATCCCGTTTGACACCATCCCACGCAGCATTCCCGCCAGTGAATGGCGGATGGTCGAGCGTGGCTGCATTCAACGGGTCAAGGCGCTGAACCTGTTCCTGGCCGACCTGTACCACGGGCAACGCATCATCAAGGCCGGCATCATCCCCGCCGAACAAGTGCTGGCCAATGACCAATACCAACTGGCCATGCAGGGCTTGAACCTGCACCGTGATCTGTATTCCCACATCTCCGGCGTCGACCTCGTACGCGACGGTGACGGCACGTACTACGTGCTGGAAGACAATTTGCGCACGCCAAGCGGTGTGAGCTACATGCTCGAAGACCGCAAGATGATGATGCGCCTGTTCCCGGAACTGTTTGCGGCCCAGCGCATTGCGCCCATCGACCACTATCCCAACCTGCTGCTCGACACCTTGAAAAGCTCAAGCCCACTGGATAACCCAAGCGTGGTGGTGCTGACACCGGGGCGTTTTAACAGTGCGTTTTTCGAGCATGCCTTTTTGGCTCGTGAGATGGGCGTGGAACTGGTGGAGGGCGCCGACCTGTTTGTGCGTGATGACCGTGTGTTCATGCGCACCACCGACGGTCCCAAGGCGGTGGACGTGATCTACCGTCGCCTCGACGATGCGTTCCTCGACCCGCTGGCCTTCAACCCCGACTCGATGCTCGGCGTGCCCGGCCTGCTGGCCGCATACCGCTCGGGCAATGTAGTGCTGGCCAATGCGATCGGCACCGGGGTGGCGGATGACAAATCGGTGTATCCGTTCGTTACTGAGATGATCCGGTTTTACCTGGATGAAGAGCCTATTCTGCAGAACGTGCCGACCTTTCAATGCCGCAAGCCTGATGAATTGTCCCACGTGCTGGCCAACCTGCCGGATCTGGTGGTCAAGGAAACCCAAGGCTCCGGCGGCTACGGCATGCTGGTCGGCCCAGCCTCCACTGCGGCGGAAATCGAAGCCTTCCGCGCCCGTATCAAGGCCAAACCCCACGCCTATATCGCCCAGCCGACCCTGTGTTTATCCACCTGCCCGACCTTTGTTGAAAACGGTATCGCGCCACGGCATATCGACCTGCGCCCGTTCGTCTTGTCCGGCAAGGAAACCCGCGTGGTCCCCGGCGGCCTGACCCGCGTGGCGCTGCGTGAAGGTTCGCTGGTGGTCAACTCGTCCCAGGGCGGCGGCACCAAAGACACCTGGGTGGTCGAGGATTGAACCATGTTGAGTAGAACTGCCTCGGATTTGTACTGGATGTCTCGCTACCTGGAGCGCGCGGAAAATCTCGCGCGCATGCTTGATGTCAGCTATTCGCTGTCGCTGATGCCCCAGGATGGACGCGGCGATGGCCTGCACGAACTGGCCATGCCGCTGCTGATCACCGGCACCCTCGATGATTACCACGCGCGTCACGGTGAGTTGCATGCCGAGCGCCTGCTGCACTTTTTCGCACTGGACGCGGCCAACCCGGCGAGCATCTACAGCTGCCTCGGCGCCGCGCGGGCCAGCGCCCATGCGGTGCGCGGGCGAATTACCGCTGACATGTGGGAAAACATCAACACCACCTGGCTGGATATTCGCGATATCGCCCGGCAAGGGCTTAGCCGTTATGGCATGAGCCGTTTTTGTGAATGGGTCAAGGAGCGCTCGCACCTGTTCCGGGGCGCCACCTACGGCACCATCATGCGTAACGATGCGTTTCGCTTTATTCGCCTGGGCACCTTTATCGAACGCGCCGACAACACCCTGCGGCTGCTTGACGCTCGCTACGAAATGGCCGGTGACCAAGCAGCCGTCGTCACCGACGGCACGGCCCACGCCTACTATCAGTGGAGCGCCCTGCTGCGCGCCTTGTCGTCGTTCGAGGCCTACACCGAGATCTACCGCGACGCGCCCGGCGCCCGGCAAGTGGCTGAATTACTGTTGCTACGCGCCGACGTCCCGCGCTCATTAAGGGCGTGCAGCGAAGAGATCGACCAGATCCTCGCCAGCCTGCCCGGCATCAACGGCCGTCCGGCCCAGCGCCTGGCCGCCGAGATGGACGCGCGCCTGCGCTTTACCGCTATTGACGAAATCATCGAGGAAGGCCTGCACGCCTGGCTGACCGACTTCATCCCCTTGGTGCGCCAGTTGGGCGACGCCATTTACAGTTCCTACCTGGAGGCCGCATGAGACTCTCCATCAGCCACGAAACCACCTACCACTACGAAGACCAGGTGCGCGCCAGCATTCAGTACCTGCGCCTTACGCCCCACGACAGCGAGCGCCAGCATGTGATCAGCTGGCAGCTGGATTTGCCGCGCCCGGTGCGCGCGCAAGTCGACCCGTTCGGCAATATCCTGCACGTGTTGACCCTGGATGAGCCCCACGATGCGATCATTATTGGCGCCCGAGGCCAGGTGGATATCGACGAGTTGCGTGAGGCGGAACACGAGAACCAGTCAGCGTTTCCGTTCCTGCGCAGCACGCGCCTGACAGAACCCGATGAAGCATTGCTGGGTTTTGCGCAACAGCACTGCCAGCAACGTCGCGATCGCAACGCGTTGATCGACCTGATGCACGCGCTCAACCAATCAATGGTCTACACGCCTGGCGCCACCGAAGTCGACACCTGCGCGGCCCAGGCCTTTGCCGGGCGTGCAGGCGTGTGTCAGGACCACACCCACGCGTTCCTGGCCTGCGCGCGCAGCCTGGGGATACCTGCGCGGTATGTGTCGGGGTATTTGTACACCGAAGACAGCACGCACCTGGCGAGCCACGCCTGGGCCGAAGCCTGGCTGGATGACGCCTGGTACAGCTTTGATGTGACCAACCAACTGGCCCGACCGGAGCGGCATTTGAAGCTGGCCGTAGGTTTGGATTACCTCGACGCCTGCCCGGTGCGCGGTATGCGCAGAGGCGGTGGGCATGAGCAAATGCATGCCAAGGTGTTCGTGGCGCCGACGCCGGTGATTTCGGTGCAGCAGCAATAGGCACAGCACTTTAAGTGTGGGAGCTGGCTTGCCTGCGATAGCAGTGGGTCAGCTACACCTGTGCGGGCTGGCAGGCCGCTATCGCAGGCAAGCCAGCTCCCACATTGGATTTGTGATGGGCTTAGGGTTGTTGCTTACGCCCCGCCATATGCTTCAAGTACCCCACCAGCAAATCCAACTCGCCATCGGGCAGCACACTGGCGTTAAACGCCGGCATCTTCGCCTGTGGCCAATGCCGCAAGCTCTGCGGGTCGCGGATGTAACGCTTGAGGAAATCCCCGCTGAAATACTCGGTGGGGTTGTAGGGAATATTCAAGTCCGGCCCCACCTGCGCATCGCCGGCGCCATTGAGCCGATGACACGCCAGGCAATTCTTCTGAAACAGCGCAAAGCCCTGGTTGACCGGGTCATTCGCCGCCAACTTCGGGTCAGGCAACAAGGCCGGAAAACGCTCAGCCACCGTCTTCAATTGCTTGATCTCGGACACCTGGAACGGCCACTGTTCAGGGCTGATATGCCCGGCTTGCGGGTCGGTCCATACCAGATAAAACGGCCCGGCACTCGGTTTACCGTCTGCCAGTGCAGGCCACGGCTGGGCCGGGTCTTCCACTGCCAGCCAGGCGCGGGCACCGTGTTTCTCCAGAAGCGGCGCGGCTGTCAGTTCTGCGGCGAACCCATCCAGGGCCACGGCTTGCAGATGGTTCGCAGGCGTGAGACCCGGTAGCAGAGAGGCCAGCGGCACGGCGCGATAGGTCATAGTGCGCTTGTAGGAAACGTCATCGACGATCTGCACCGTCTGCGCATCCGGGTGCTTGAGCAGCTCAGCGGTCTGCCAGGTCTTGCGGGTGTGGTCGAGTTCGATGGTCAATTGCGCGGCCGTTGCCGGCAGGGCCAACAGCAAAGCGAGGAAGGCAAGGATCGGTTTCAAGGGAGAGCCCGGTTCTAGGTGGCGGTGGCGCCCACAATACCGGAAAGCTGCGCGCAAAAAGACAGCCCCTGCAACAGGACCGCTATGCGCAATGTCCTGGCAGGTGCTGCCAAAAGCTGCAGTCCTGGTGCTGTGTGTGCACGGAATCTGGAGGCTGAATCGTCACCCGATAACCTTGGTTAAATTGGGCAGGATCAGAATCAGTGTGGTGGCGAACAGAATAAGTCCCGCCTGACGTACTTTCGAATGTTTAAACATGGCTGACTGCCTTTTGTTGTTATTCCTGAGCGTCAAATGCGTGCCGATAAATTTCAGTATCGCGATGTGACGTTGCACTTTTCTTACAACTGCCCCAGCAAAACCCGGCAGCAGCTTCCTACTGATTCAACCTTAGAGCCCTCGTTCTTCGCGGCTTAGATCCATTTCATATCAGCTAATCAGTATTTGCGCTAAAAACGGCATGAGGCTTAGTGCCATCTTGGCGCCAGCCCTAGGGCTAGACAGCTAAAACGATTAATCAGCGGTTTCCCATAGCTGCCTACCGTTCGTCCGAGCGAGGGGGTCAAAAGCAATGAGCGCATCGGTCATTGAAACCGTGTCAATCGGGCCTGAAGGTAGGCACACACGCACTGGCTGCTCGAGGATGTCATGACCCAAGCTTTGATCTTTGATGCGATACGTACGCCCCGTGGCAAAGGCAAGGCCGATGGTGCCCTGCACAGCGTCAAACCGGTCAACCTGGTGGCGGGCCTGCTGACGGCGCTGGCGCAACGCAGCGACCTCGACACGCGCCAGGTAGATGACATCGTCCTTGGCTGCGTCACCCCGGTGGGTGACCAGGGCGCCGACATTGCCAAGACCGCTGCACTGGTGGCCGACTGGGACGTCAGCGTTGCTGGCGTGCAGATCAACCGCTTCTGCGCCTCGGGCCTTGAAGCGGTGAACCTTGGCGCAATGAAAGTGCGCTCGGGCTTCGAAGACCTGGTGGTGGTCGGCGGTGTCGAGTCCATGTCCCGCGTGCCTATGGGCAGCGACGGCGGCGCCTGGGTGCTCGACCCGCAGACCAATCTGCACAGCCACTTCACGCCACAAGGCATTGGTGCGGACCTGATCGCTACACTCGAAGGCTTCACCCGCCAGGACGTCGACACCTTCGCCCTACAGTCCCAGCAGAAAGCGGCCAGGGCTCGTGCAGACGGTTCCTTCAACAAGTCGCTGATTGCGGTGCAGGATCAGAACGGCATCGTGCTGTTGGACCATGATGAATTTATCCGTGGTGACTCCACCCTCGAAGGCCTCGGCAAGCTCAAGCCAAGCTTCGAAATGATGGGGCAGATGGGGTTCGACGCCACCGCGCTGCGGGTCTACAGCCATGTGGAGCGTATCCACCATGTACACACGCCCGGCAACAGCTCCGGCATTGTCGACGGCGCTGCGTTGATGCTGATCGGCTCCGAGGCCAAGGGCCGCGAACTAGGCCTGCAACCGCGGGCGCGCATCGTCGCCACGGCGGTCACCAGCACCGACCCGACCATCATGCTCACCGGCCCCGCACCGGCGACGCGCAAGGCGTTGGCCAAAGCCGGTCTGCGCGTTGAAGACATCGACCTGTTCGAGGTCAACGAAGCGTTTGCTTCCGTGGTCCTCAAGTTCATCAAAGACATGGGCATAGACGCCGCTCGAGTCAACGTCAACGGCGGTTCCATTGCCATGGGCCACCCGCTGGGCGCCACCGGCTGCGCGATCCTCGGCACCTTGCTCGACGAGCTGGAGGTGCGTCAGCAGCGCTACGGCCTGGCCACCCTGTGTGTCGGCGGTGGCATGGGCATCGCCACCATCATCGAACGCCTCTGAGCCCAAGGAATTTGTCATGACCGAAGCCATTCGTTACGAAAAAGGCCAGGACCAGATTGTGGTGCTGACCCTCGACATGCCCGGCCAGAGCGCCAACACCATGAACGGCGTGTACCGGGAGGCCATTGCGGCCATCGTCACACGCCTTGAGGCGGAAAAGGCCAACATCGCCGGCGTGGTTATCACCTCGGCGAAGAAGACCTTCTTCGCCGGTGGCGACCTCAATGAACTGATCAAAGTCGACAAAGCCCACGCCAAGGCTTTCTACGACAGCGTGCTGGTGTTGAAGGCGCAACTGCGCCGCCTGGAAACTCTCGGTAAACCGGTGGTGGCCGCGATCAATGGCGCAGCGCTGGGCGGCGGTTGGGAGATTTGCCTGGCGTGTCATTACCGCGTTGCGCTGGATGACAAATCTACTCAGCTTGGCCTGCCGGAAGTCACCCTGGGCCTGTTGCCGGGCGGCGGCGGGGTAGTGCGCATGGTGCGCATGCTGGGGCTGGAGAAGGCTTTGCCGTATTTGCTGGAAGGTAAAAAAGTGCGGCCGCAGCAGGCATTGCAGGCGGGTTTGATCAATGAGCTGGCGGCGGATCGCGATGAGCTGCTGGCCAAGTCCCGCGCCTGGATTTTGGCCAATCCCGAGGCCAAACAACCGTGGGACAACAAGGGCTACCAGATCCCCGGCGGCACGCCGTCAAACCCAAAAGTTGCGCAGATGCTGGCCATCGCGCCGTCGATTTTGCGCAGTAAAACCAATGGCTGCTTCCCCGCGCCGGAGAAAATTCTCTGTGCGGCTGTAGAAGGCGCCCAAGTGGATTTCGACACTGCGCACCTGATCGAAACCCGCTACTTCACCGAGCTGGTCACCGGGCAAGTGGCGAAAAACATGATTGGCACCTTCTGGTTTCAGCTCAATGAGATCAACGCCGGCAGCTCACGGCCGAAAGGTTTTGCCCCTTATGTCACGCGTAAGGTGGGCGTGCTGGGCGCCGGGATGATGGGCGCGGGCATTGCGTATGTGAGTGCTTGTGCGGGCGTTGAGGTGGTGCTCAAGGACATCAACCTGGCGGCGGCCGAGAAGGGCAAGGCGCATTCTGCCGCGCTGCTGGACAAGAAAGTCAGTCGTGGGCAATTGACCGCCGAACAGCGGGAAAGCACCTTGGCGCGGATTCATCCTACGGCCTCCGATGCCGACCTGGCCGGTTGCGACCTGATCATCGAAGCCGTGTATGAGGACCGTGAACTCAAAGCCAGGGTCACGGCGGCGGCGCAAAGCGTGGTCGGCAGCGAGGCGGTGATCGCTTCCAACACCTCCACCTTGCCCATCACTGGCCTGGCAACAGCGGTGCCCGATCAAGGCCAATTCATTGGCCTGCATTTCTTCAGCCCCGTCGACAAGATGCCGCTGGTAGAAATCATCAAGGGCGCTCACACCCGCGACGAAACCCTGGCCCGAGGTTTTGATTTCGTACTGCAAATCAAGAAAACCCCGATCGTGGTCAACGACAGCCGCGGCTTCTTCACCTCGCGGGTGTTCGGCACCTTCACCAACGAAGGCATCGCCATGCTCGGCGAAGGTGTGGCAGCGCCGATGATCGAAATCGAAGCGCGCAAGGCCGGTATGCCGGTGGGGCCGTTGGCGGTGTCGGATGAAGTGTCCCTCAGCTTGATGAGCCATATCCGACAGCAGACGGCGAAGGATCTGCAAGCCGAAGGCAAGCAAGTGCCGGCTCACCCGGCGACGGCTGTGATCGACCTGTTGGTGAATGAATACAAACGCACGGGCAAGGCGGCAGGCGGCGGTTTTTACGACTACCCCGCAGGCGGGCACAAGCATCTGTGGCCCGAGCTGAAAACCCGCTTTGAACAACCCGGCAAACAGATCTCAGCGCAGGATGTGCGCGACCGTTTACTGTTTATTCAGGCGATTGAAACCGTGCGGTGCGTGGAGGAGGGCGTGTTGATGTCCACGGCGGATGCCAATGTGGGCTCTATCTTCGGCATTGGCTTTGCCGCGTGGAGTGGCGGTGCGCTGCAGTTTATCAACCAGTATGGCCTGAACGACTTCATTGCCCGGGCGCGTTACCTGGCCGAGCAATATGGCGAGCGGTTCTCACCGCCAGCGTTGTTGCTTGAGAAGGCTGCACGGGGTGAACTATTTGCCTGATCAAACCGCCCTGTTTTGAATGATGGAGAACCCCTGTGGGAGCGGGCTTGCCCGCGATAGCGTCATATCAGCCGATATTTGCAGTGGCTGACACACCACTATCGCGGGCAAGCCCGCTCCCACAGGTAGTCACTTGGCGGGACTTGCTTTGCTGGGGTGTTTCAAGGCAGGCTCTGGGCTGTGCATTATTCCCATCACCGTGTCAGGTATTTTTTATGTCGCTACGCGTCTGTATCCTGGAAACCGATATCCTGCGTCCAGGCTTGATCGATCAATACCAAGGGTACGGGCAGATGTTCAAGCGCCTGTTCTCCAAGCAACCGATTGCCGCCGAATTCGTCATCTACAACGTGGTGCAGGGCGAATACCCGCCAGCTGACGAGGTGTTTGACGCCTACCTGATCACCGGCAGCAAGGCCGATTCCTTCGGGACCGACCCGTGGATCCAGACCCTCAAAACCTACGTGCTTGAGCGCTACGAGCGTGGCGACAAGCTGCTGGGCGTGTGTTTCGGTCACCAGCTACTCGCGTTGCTGCTGGGTGGCAAGACCGAACGCGCCAGCCAAGGCTGGGGCATGGGCATCCACGACTACAAGCTCAACGCCAAAGCGCCGTGGATGAGCCCGGTGGTGGAAGAATTGACCTTGCTGATCAGCCACCAGGACCAGGTCACCGCGCTGCCGGACAACGCCACGGTGATCGCCTCCAGCGATTTTTGCCCGTATGCCGCGTACCACATCGAAGACCAGGTGCTGTGCTTCCAGGGCCACCCGGAGTTTATCCACGACTATTCCCGCGAGTTACTGGAGATTCTTCAGACAACCCTGGGCGAAAAGGTCTACACCCACGGCGTGGCCAGCCTTGCGCGTGACCACCACGGTGCCACCGTGGCTGAATGGATGATGCGCTTTGTCGCCCACAAGCCAGAGGCTGCGGCTTAAAGCCAGCCCGAGCGTTTAAAGCTAGCCCACAAACTCGTGCAGCCCACCGCAATAAACCCGAGCACCGCAAAATAGCCGTAGTGCCATTGCAGCTCGGGCATGTTCTGGAAGTTCATCCCATATATCCCCGCCACCGCCGTGGGGAATGCCAGAATCGCCGCCCAGGCGGCGAACTTGCGCTGCACCACGCTTTGCCGCGAAGCCTCCAGTAACACACCGATTTCGATGGTCTGGCTGGCGATATCGCGCAGGGTAGTGAGGTCCTCCATCTGCCGCGTCACGTGGATCTGCACATCGCGAAAATACGGGCGCATATTCTTGTCGATAAATGGGAAGCTGAGCTTCTGCAGCTCCTGGCTGATCTCCACCATCGGCGCCACATACCGTTTGAGCCGCAGCACATCGCGGCGCAGGCCGTGCAGGTTTTGGATATCGTGCTCGCTCAGGGAACTGCACAGCACGTTGCGCTCCAACTCATCAATCTCGGCGTGGATCGCTTCGCTCACCGGCTGGTAGTTTTCGGTGACGAAATCCAGCAGCGCATAGAGTACGAAATCTTCCCCATGCTCCAGCAACAACGGCCGCGCCTCACAGCGCTGGCGCACAAAACCGTAGGACGCCGAATGACCGTTGCGGGCGGTGATGATGTAGCCGTTGCCGGCGAAGATATGGGTTTCGATAAACTCCAGCTTGCCGTTTTCGCGCACCGGTGAGTAGGTGACGATAAACAGCGCATCGCCGAAGGTTTCAAGCTTGGGGCGGCTGTGTTTTTCCAGGGCGTCTTCGATGGCCAGTTCATGCAGGTTGAACTGGCGTTGCAGGTTGGCCAGCTCCTGGGCGCTGGGTTCTTCCAGGCCGATCCACACAAAATGGTCGGGTTTGGCGGCCCAGGCGGCGCCTTCGTCGAGGGTGATATCCGTGACTTTCTTACCGGCGCTGTAAACGGCTGCCGCAACAACTCTACCCATGGTGCAGATCGCTTCTTATTAGGAGGACAGGTGTTGGGCAGCTTAGCCTGAATGGCGTTCCCTTGTTGCGGTGCAGAGGTCAGCTTTTTGTGGCGAGCAAGCTTGCTTGCGCTGGGGGCGAAGCCCCCCATCAATCACAAAGGCGCAGGTGCCCAAGCGGTTTGCAGCTCATGGTCCATCTCGGCAATGCATGCCTCCATCTGCGCCTGACACGTCTGCATCAACGCCGGGATGTCATCCGAAGTCAGCCCGACGGTAGGAATCGGCGGCAACGAGCGTATGAGCACCTCACCGCTGTTCCAGCGATTGAGCTGCATATGCTTGACGTAAGTGCTGGCGCACACCTGCACAATCGGTACGCCAGCCGCAATCGCCATATGGAACGCGCCCTTCTTGAACGGCAGCAAGCCGTTACCCAGGTTGCGTGTGCCTTCGGCGAACACCCAAATCGAGGTGTCCTCATGCTGCAAGGTCTGTGTGGTCGTAAGCATCGCCCGGCGCGCCTTGTGCGCATTGCCGCGGTCAATCAACACATTGCCCGCCAGCCAGAACAACTGGCCGAACAACGGCACCCACTTCAGACTCTTTTTAGCGATACACACCGTGCGATGGGGCACCACATTGCCGAATATAAACAGGTCATAGTTGGACTGATGGTTGGCGATGACCACACAGGTGCCGGGCTTGTTACGCAACGAGTCGACATCGGCCTTAAGGCGCAAGCCCAGGATACGCATGGCAGGCAACGCATAGAGACGAGCACACAGGCGGCTGTTGTCCGGGTTGAACGGCCGGCACACACCCAACAGCACGCCCAATACCCCGGCGACCATAAAGTGCAGGCCCATCAACAACATACGTAACAGAAAAAGCATCGACACAGCCCATCGGGACAAAAGGTGGCGCAGTGTACGGATGTGCACTGTATTCGGCAATTGCCCCTACAGACGTAGGAGATGGGCGATGTTTAAGCACATGTTTCAACGTATGCCGACATAGCCCGACTAGAGCGGCTAAAGACGTTTCGGATTTATTTGTAAGAAAAAGCCCGACTCAAGGTCGGGCTTTGGCACATCAGCTTTAGGTATGGCGGCCACCTATTCTGTGGCGAGCGGGCTTGCCCCGCGTTGGGCTGCGAAGCAGCCCCAAAACCAGGCCCCGCGTTCTTTCAGGCGAAACCTCAGTGCCTTTACTGGGGCCGCTTCGCGGCCCAACGCGGGGCAAGCCCGCTCGCCACAACAGCCCGCTCAGAACAGATGTTGCCTTTAGCTACTCAGCTATAGGGCATTAGCCCAGGTTGTGGCCCTGATCCTGAATGATTGCATCATCCAAGGCTTCCAACAGTGCCTTACGCACCTTCAACTTGGTGTGTTTGTGGGCGTTCATATTGATCTTCTTCAGCTGCCGCGCAGCCTCCAGGGCCGCTGCGTGCAACTCCTCCGGCGCCACCACCTTATCCAGGAAGCCAGCGCCCAACGCGCCCTGCGGATCAAACATCTCGGCATTGATCACCGAGCGATGAAACGCCGATTTACGCAGACGATCCCGCGCCAACTCGATACCGGCGTGGTGCATGGTCATGCCGATCGCCACTTCGTTCAGGCCAATGCTGAACGGGCCTTCCACGCCAATCCGGTAATCCGCCGACAACAGCAGGAACGCACCCTTGGCCACCGCATGCCCAGGGCACGCCACAATCACCGGGAACGGGTGCGACAACAGGCGCCGCGCCAACGTCGAACCCGATGTCACCAGGCCAATGGCTTCTTTAGGCCCAGCGGTCATCACCTTCAAATCATAACCACCCGACAGAATCCCCGGCGTGCCGGTGATGATCACCACCGCCCGATCCTTCTCGGCCTGATCCAGCGCAGCGTTGAACTCAGCAACCACTGCCGGAGAAATGGCGTTTACCTTGCCGTTGCTCAAGGTCAGGGTCGCGATACCGTCTTCGAGGTGGTAGGCAATCAACTCACTCATGACGCGGTTCCTTGTAGGAATTGTTATAGATAGGCTGTTAATAGAAGCGCATGCGCAGACGTTACCCACCACGCCCGCCCCGGTAAAGCGCCGTGACTGACTACACAGTCAGACTTTTCCCGCATTCCCAAGGGTAGACGGCCCGCAGCAGGGCACAGCCGCCGCGCCAGACACCCGCAACCGATGCCCAAGAATGGCAGATTCACCACCCCTCACCGAGCGAGTCCCGGCATAACCGTCTAAGCGCATGAAAATTCTGAAAAAAACCTTTGCCATCAGAAAGGCTTTCGACTACATTAGCGCGCCTCGACAGACTGAACTGGTTTGACGAGATACGGTGAAGTGTCCGAGTGGCTTAAGGAGCACGCCTGGAAAGTGTGTATACAAGAAATTGTATCGAGAGTTCGAATCTCTCCTTCACCGCCACATTCTACAAACACAAACCCCTGATTTTCCTAGTGAAAGTCGGGGGTTTGTGGTTTTTGGCGTCCAAAAAATAGCCCCATGGGGCCGTCATGGGACTAGTGCGCATTTTTGGTGTGTTTGTTGTTCGCGAAATGCATTGCATCTCTGCGCCGTTGATTGGGTATGCGGTTGGCTAACTTTGGCAGGTAGCTGCAACTCAATGGTGTCAATCAAAGCAAAGGCGATTCATTGCCATACCTAATCTCCTCCCTTATTTGATTCTCTGTGCTGTGCATCCAGCGGAGGGATTGATCCGTATGTCCTCTTGAGGGCTCGAGTGCGATGAGTATCCGAGATCATCAAGCGATGCAGTGCGATGAGCGGTTCAGGCATTTCTTGATCCGAACCATCATTCCTGCCAAGGACAGCTACGATCATGATAGGACCACAGTCAGGTACTGCCATGAACGCCACGGATGACGCTCATTTTTTGGACCGCCTATTGCGCGGAGAACAAGACGCATATCGTGATTTGGTGTGCACGCATCAGGGCGCAATGAGGGCCATAGCTTATGGAATCGTGGGGCCGCGCCATGCGGACGATGTAGTGCAAGATGCATGGCTTGCGATTGTGAGAGGCATGGGGAAATTTCAGAGACGATCCAGCTTAAAAACCTGGATGCTAAGGATCACGTCGAATACGGCGAAATGTAGATACAAAGCTCGGCGCAGTGAATCGAACTGTATCCCATGTACCTCTTGGGTTGAAGGAAGAAGCGTTTTATTTGTAGATGATCTTTCCTACACTTCGCCTGGGGCGTTGCATGAAGATAGCCCCGAAGCACTTCTGAGCGAATCCGAGCTATATGCTCGAATTAACGTTGCTCTTGAGGCGCTACCGGATCTGCAAAGAAGCGTGTTGATACTGAGAGAGCGCTCTGGATTGGAGCTGGATGAAATTTCTACGCTCCTCGGAATATCGCTGACTAACGTAAGAGTGCTTTTGCACCGAGCGCGTTTAAAGGTTTTTTCGGCAATTGCGGAGTACCAGTCTGTTTTTGATATGTGAGCATCATGGTGATTTCCCAACTGCCTGGATGTTGGCACTCGAAAAATGGTACTGAGATTTCCACTGGAGGTCTGCCATGGCGACTGTAAAAACTGCACTCGTTCTCGCAGGTGGCGGTAGCCTCGGTGCGGTTCAGGTTGGAATGTTGCAAGCTCTTGTGGACGACGGCATTAGATTCGATCTGGTGGTCGGCGCATCTGTCGGGGCCATCAATGGTGCGTATTTCGCAGCCAGGCCGAATGCGCAGGGGATCGCTGAGCTCGCTGACTTCTGGCGGGGTTTGCGAAAGGCGGATGTGTTTCCATTTTCTGTAATCGACACCCTGACGGCAATATTGCGACGTCGTGGATATCTTCTACGCGCTTCAGCGTTACAACACCTGGTGCGCCGGTCGCTGCCGGTGAAATTGATCGAAGATACTGAGTTGCCTTTGTATATCGTCACCACCAATCTGCTCAGCGGTGCTGAAGAGTTACTTTCCAGTGGCAGTGCTGAACAGGCCTTACTCGCCAGTGCAGCAATCCCGCTGGTGTTTCCACCCGTCCGAATAAGTAACAAACTCTTAATTGACGGTGGCGTGGCTAGCAACACACCTATTGCCAGTGCAATCTCACTAGGGGCCACTCGTGTTGTTGTGGTACCAACTGGTTTCGGTTGTGCCTGCCCTAATCCGCCGATCGGGCTCGTTGCATTAGCCTTGCACACACTCAATTTAATGAGCATGCGTCAACTGGTACGTGATATTGAGTTGTACGCTCCGCGGGCGTCTATTCACGTTGTTGCGCCGTTGTGCCCATTAAATGCTTCGGTATTCGATTTCAGCCAAACAGATCAGCTCCTAAAGCGCGCTTACCAGTCGACCCAAACGTGGATTGAGGAAGGTGGGTTAATTCGCACTGGTGTGCCGGATTCGTTACAGGCTCACACCCACACCCAGATATAGGTAAATAGCCCGGGTTTCTAGAAGCGATCGGTCGGTTTCGATTGGCCGATTGCGACGGTTCACGAAAGTTAGATTGAAAGCGAAATTAGAATAACGCCACTTATATAAAACAGGCCCCCACATCGAAGCCAAGTGTGGGGGGCTTTTTTGTGAGGGTGGATACCAGATCCGGTATGGCTGGTATACCAATCCCACCTCAACTGGCTAACACTGAAAAACGGGACGGATTTATTCAATCGCTCACTTCTCTTGGTGGGCCAGTAAGAAAGTGCTTACACCGCTTCGTGGATCAACACAGGGGTGGCCTGCTCGCCACAATAAAGTGACCTCTTAACTGCCTGATATTAGCTGGACACGACCGGTTTATTTCGCAATAAATGTGCAGTTTTTGCACAGATATTGTTCATTCCTGTGTGTATTTCAAACATGAAAGCCCCCCTTAAACTCGACGCCACTCACCCCGTTACGGTTTAAGGAAACGCACAAATGATCAACCCCTCTCAGCAGACCATCCGCGCAATGTCTGGCGCAACACCCGTCACCCAGCTTGACCCAGCCACCACCGCACTGCTGGTCATCGATTTCCAGAACGAATATTTCAACGGCAAGATGCCGATCCCCGAAGGTGCGGCCGCGCTGCATAACGCCCAGTGCCTGATCGAATTCGCCGACCAGCACAAGATCCCGGTCATTCACATCCAGCACCTCGCACCGGCCGGTTCCGCAGTGTTTGCCCAGGACGGCAACACCGTCGATTTCCACCCACTGATGCAGCCGCGCGCTCAAGACACACTGGTGCAGAAAACCACCGTCAGCGTGTTCGCCAGCACTGACCTGCACAACCAACTTCAGCACCAGGGCATCCGTACCCTGATCATCTGCGGCCTGATGACTCACGCCTGTGTCGCGGGTGCGGCCCGTGATGGTGCGGCATTGGGCTACGCCATTGTGGTTGCTAGCGATGCTTCGGCGACCCGGGCAATCACCCGTGCCAACGGTGAGTCGGTGACCCAGGACCAACTGCATGCCTCGGCACTCGCTGAAATTGAAGACACCTTTGGTGACGTGCTGACCACGTCCCAGGTCGTCGGCTTGTCTGTGCGCTAACGGTCGGCCTTTCAGCACCCTAATTCAACTCGTCAAACAGGACTGCATCATGACTTGCACATTCGCCACTCCATCGAGCCGCCTTCTGCCCAAGCTGTTCAAATCTGCCGTCATCGGCCTGGGCTTGATGATGGGCCTCGGCCAGTTTGCTGCCGCCGCCGAGGCACCGGCTAACCCACACCCAACCATTCGCGCCATGTTCGGTGCCAAGCCGGCTGACAAACTGGATGCCAAGACCACCGCACTGTTGGTGATCGACTTCCAGAATGAGTACTACACCGGCCGCATGCCGATCCCGGATGGCATGAAAGCCCTGGAAAACACTCAGCGCCTGATTGCCTTCGCAGACAAGGAACACATCCAGGTGATCCACGTGCAGCACATCGCTCCAAATGGCGCCGCAGTATTTGCCAAAGATGGCAAGACCGTGGATTTCCATCCGCTGATGCAGCCACGCCCGCAGGACAAGGTTATTCAGAAAACCACCGTCAGCGTGTTCGCCAGCACCGATATTGATGCCCAGCTGAAGAAAGCCGGGATCAAGACGCTGATCATTTCCGGCCTGATGACCCACGCCTGTGTCGCCGCTGCAGCCCGCGACGCCACGCCGTTGGGCTACGACGTTGTGGTAGCATCCGACGCCACGGCAACCCGCGCCATCACTCGCGCCAATGGGCGTTCGGTGACCAAAGACCAACTGCATGACTCGGCGCTGGCCGAGATCGAAGACACCTTCGGTTCAGTGCTGACCACCGCGCAAATCGTCGCCTTGCCGGTTCACTGATCAGCCTGATCACTCATTGGAGTAACGCCCGCTTCATGAACCAGCTATCTGCCATGCGCGCCTTTCGGTGCATTGTCGAGGCCAAGGGCTTCTCTGCTGCGGCAGAGCGGCTGGATACTACCCACTCGACGATATCTCGGCAGTTGCAGCAGCTGGAACTTGAACTGGGCGTTCAGTTGATCAACCGCAATACCCGACGTTTCAGCCTGACCGGCCCTGGGGAGCAGTACTTCGCAGCCTGTGTCGATATTCTTGACCGCCTCGATGCAGCTACCCAGGCCATGGCACAGGGGCATCAGCGCCCCGAAGGCCTGTTGCGGGTCAGTGTGCCGCTGGTGGTGGGCACGCTGGACTTGCCGCACTGGCTGCCGGGGTTTCAGAAGCGTTATCCCGATATCGAACTTGAGCTGTGCTGCGACGACAAATTCGTTGACCTGGTGGCCGAGGGCTTCGATGTCGCCATCCGCATCGCCAGCGCTTTGGGCGATACCACGCTGATCGCTCGCACCCTCACCGTTTCAAAACGCGTGCTGGTGGCGTCGCCTGCCTACATCCACACCCACGGTTTACCGCGCACCGCCCAGGAACTCGACGAGCACCGCTTGCTGAGGTTTGTCGGGGAGGCATCAGACTGGCAACTCACCTCGGCCCGTGGTGCAACCGTGAGCGTCACGCCCAAAGGCCAATTCAAGACCAACACCATCACTGCCTTGCACGCCGCCACACTGGCCGGCGCAGGCATCGGCTGCTTCACGCATGCGACGGTGCGCAACAACCTGGCGCAAGGGCAACTGGTGCCCATCCTGCCCAACTACTCGATGGGCGAGTGGCGTTATTACGCGCTGTACCCGCAATCCCGGCACTTGGCGCCCAAGGTCAGGGCGTTTGTGGATTACATGGCGGATTTTTACCAGGTGGATGCTAAAGCCGCCGTCTGAGAAAGGAAAAGGACAGATTTATTTGAGTCTTGTCACGGGCTCCATGCGAGGCAATTAAACCCCTGATTTCGGGAGAGACCAGGGGTTTTGTGATCTCTGGAGTTTGAAAGCTGCCGTTTCTAGATCACGCGCCGGGTACATCCATGCGTCGGCCTATGACGTCCAGCAAATCGCAGCCGTCGCGTAACGGGATTGAGCACAGCAGGGCAAAATCACTGAGAACAACGGCATCACTACTGATCTCGCTGCGCAGTGCAAGGTTCTCAAGGACTTGGGTGACGGCACGCAGCCGAAAACTCGCGGCGTCGAGGAGAATTTCCAGGGGGACGGTGGTATCGACAAAAAGGGCAGGGGTGGCGCTGTCGTTGCTGGTGAGGGCTATGTATTGGTTCATGCGTTAAGTCCGTTCACTTAGAGGAATATGAGCCACGCATTTGTCGCCAAACAAAAGGTGGCCGCTGTACGCAGGTTGGCGAACCGGTATAAGAACGGACAAAGACCGGCAGACCCGAAGGTCTCCCACGCACAGCAGCCGTTGAGCAGCTTATTGCGTGCAGGCGCATCCCGCAAATCTGCCGGGAGACTTCTGCCGTCTTAATAGTCGAGTCGCCAAACCCGTTCGCCCTGTGGGCGACCGAGTGACTATAGGCTTTGCAATTTTGAAGCGGCAGGCCGACGCTTCCGAATGAGCTGTAGGACGTTGCCCAAACCCATTTATATGGCTGCCAAAGACGCCATCCTCAATGCCGATGCCGATGATGCACATCCGGAAAATGCGCATGGCTATGCCGCATCACACTGTGAACATGCACATGACTGTGCGGCTGCGCCGGGTCCCACTCAAACCCGTGCTCATGCTGATGATGTTCATCATGCACATGCCGATGCCCATGTTCCGTCGCTTCATGCAGATGCTCATGGGCATGCCGCTCCGTCAGGTGCAACCACACGCCCACGGCCATCAACGCTGATGCAATCCAGAACGCCACCGTTACCGATTCCCCAAACATCAGCAGGGCAACAGCCGCGCCGAGGAACGGCGCCGTCGAGAAGTAAGCGCCCGTGCGTGCACTGCCCAACCCGCGTAACGCCAGCACAAACATGACGAGGCTGATGCCATACCCCAAAAACCCAACCAACAAGATCGGCGCCAGCTGTGCCACACCCGGTATCTGCGCGCCGAGGTAAAGCGCCAGGCTGCCATTCACCAGCCCGGCTATCAAGCCCTTGGCGCCGGCGATAAACAGCGCGTCCGAGGCCGAGACTTTGCGCGTCAGGTTGTTATCAATCCCCCAGCACACGCACGCCAGCGCCACGGCAAACGGCCCGGTCCAGTCGTTGCTGGCGCCGCCGCCGTCGGACCATGACAGCACCACGCCGCCCAGCACGATCGCGAGCATGCCGAGGACGATGCGGCGGTCGGCGTTTTCTCTGAACACCAGCCAGGCGATCACGGCAGTCAGCACCGATTCAAGGTTGAGCATCAGGGAGGCGGTCGCGCCGGCGGTGCGCGTGAGGCCGAACATCAAGGCAACCGGGCCGAGGATGCCACCGAAGGCGATGGCGCCGAGCAGCCAGGGCCATTCAGCACGGGTCAGCCCGCTGGGTTTCCAGCCGCGATCACGGATAAGGCGCACGCAGGCCAGGCCGAGACCGCTGCCGAGGTAGAGCAGGCCGGCGAGCAGTACGGGCGAAAGGTTCAGGCCGAGGCTTTTGGCGAGCGGGGTGCTGGCGCCGAACAGGGCGGCGGCGGCGAGTGCGTAAACGATGCTGAGGTTCATGGGCCATCCTCGAAAGGTTGACCCATGATACGTCGCTTGCCAGGGGCAGCGCCCTGACAACTTTATATTTACTGCGCGGTTTTCAGCTTGATCACATCACCCGAAATCTTGGTGGTGTAACCGTTCAGTACCCAGGCCCAGAACCATTTTTCCTGCACTTGAGTGTTGATCAGCGCGTCGCCGCCTTTGGCCTTGATGGCGGCATCCTGGGCGCGCACGAAGCGGTTGTTCTGGCCGATCGGGATGACGCCGAGCAACATGATGCCGGTGGCACTGCCTTCACTGTGGCCCAAAACGGTGTATTGGCTGCTGTCGTACTGCGGGGATTTGATGGCGGTGCCGGTGCAGCCTGCGAGGGTGAAACCGAGAACAGCTGCTGCAACTACTTTACTGACGTACTTCACTGTGAAACTCCATGGACTGACCCCCGGGATTCAATTCTCGAGGGGGCGCCATTTTAATCCCCACACTGGCAGATTGAAATCAATTACCCGGATGTTTCATTTTCACACCTGCACGTACACCCACGCTGTAAGACCCGAAGCCAACGCCACGGACACACGCTTGTAGTCCGACACCTCATACGCATCCGCTGCCGCCAGTTCCTGCTCGTTAATCTGAAAGACCATGCCTTCAACGCTGGCAGCCTTTTCCTCGGTGGGCGCGACAATCGGGTGATGGGTCTTGCCACTGGTGGCGAGCACTTGCGGATCGGTAATTTCTACCCAGCTTTGCGCATAGCCGAGCATGGCGTCGTGATGGCCGACCAGTTCCCGGCCGAAGTTGGCGAGTTGCACGGCTTTGTCCTGCAAGGTGCCGTAGGAAAACAGCAGCACGGGAAATTGGGTGGAGCGTTCCATGGATGTTCCTTAAGCGAGTAGGTCTTCGTAAAAAGCGCCGTAGGGCTTGCTCGGGTGGGCGATCTGGATTTCCAGAATCCACAGCCCGGCATTCGGGTAATGCTCGAAATCGCCCAGGTCGCCGCCGCGATGGATGGCATGGGGGAAGTCGCTGACGCGGTGGCCTTTGATGTCGAGGTTCAAACGCCAGCCCATGCCTTGTGCTTGCTCTTGGGCGTAGCGGTAAAGCTCAAGGCCTACCACGTGGTCATTTTTCCAGCGTGATTGTACGCGGTCGAACAGCGCCTTGGCGGCGTTGGCGCAGGCGATCATGTCCGCGTCGTCGCCAACGGTGAAGGTGGCACCGGCGTCGCCTTCATGGCCTTGCCACACGGCGCCCATGTCGATGAAGAAGATATCGTTTTCAGCCAGCACCGGGTCGCCTTCGGAGCGTTGGTTGAAAGCCTTGAGGGTGTTGGCGCCGAAACGCACCAGCAGCGGGTGCCAGATGCGTTGCATGTCGAGCTCAGTGAGTACCTGTTTGCCCAGCTCGCGAGCCTCGGATTCAAGCATGCCGGGGCGGATGCGTGGGGCGAGGTGTTCGATGGCTTGCCAGGTCATGGCTTGGGCGTAGCGCATGGCGTCGATGCTGTAGGCGGCGCCCACGGCTTCTTTGGGTTGTGCAGGCACCGGTGTTCCCTCGCAGTCAGGCTGTGCTGGTCGTTATGCGTTTTACTATATAGCGATGCCGAGATGGAACCCAACCCTTAAAACACCACAGATCAAATGTGGGAGCTGGCTTGCCTGCGATGGCGGTGGTTCAGCAAACAGTGATGTTGCATGACCCACCGCCATCGCAGGCAAGCCAGTTCCCACATGCTGTCAGAGGTGCAGCCAGGCCAGGCTACCCAGCACCATCGCCACACCGCCAGCGGTGTATGACATACGTTTGAGCCACTCCTTGCGCGTCAGCAACGTAATCGCCGCCAACGAAATCGCGATCTGAATCGCGGTCATTGCCTGTGCCCAGCGGTGATGCTGGTGCAGCGCCTCCTCGGATTTCTGATCCCATTCCCTGGATGTCGCCTCAAGCTTCTCGGCCTGTTTGCGCACCTCCTCCTTCTGGCCCTTGTAGCGCTCGATTTCGTCCTTGTAATGCGCGGCATCCACACCCGGAATATGCGTGGCCAGTTCCGCCAGGTTCTGGCGGCTGGATTTGGCCTGGTAGTAGTTCCACTGGTTGGCGGCTTCGGTCTTGATGATGGCGGCGTTGTTCTTGTCCATGGCCGCTTCGCTTTCGGTGGAGCCGGCCTGGTAGCTGAGCATGGCACCCAGGGTGGCCATCAACGCGGTCATTACGGCGATGCGGCTGGCGAAATTGTCACCGCGCCCGTGCGCATGTTCGGTGGTGTGTTCGATGTGTTTTTCGTGGGGGCTGGGGACTTCGAAGGCTTCGGACATGGGGGCGTCTATGAAGGGACTGAGGGAGACTGATTCTTTACCAGTGAAGCTGTCTCAATCCTGTACGTAACGCTGCAAACCTTGCACCAGCGCGTCGAATGTCACCCGGCAGCGCGGGCTGTTGCGCAGGTCTTCGTGCATGGTCACCCAGGTGTCCAATTTGAGCGCAAAGTCATCGGGCAGTACCCGGCGCAAACGCGGGTCGCGCTTGGCCAGTTGCACCTGGCAGCCGCCGATACCGGCACCGGCGCGGATCAGCGCCAATTGCGCCAGGTCGCTGTCGCTGCTGATGGCGAAGGCGCTGCGTTCAAAGCCCTTGATCGCCAGGCTGCGGATAAACGCGTTTTCCTGGTCGAAGCCGATCACTGAATGGCCAGCCAGGTCTTGCATCTGCAAAGGGACGCCCTGCAGTTGCAGGTAATCGTCGCGGGCGTGCAGTCCCACTTCGATCAGGCCGACGCGCTGCGCCAGCAGTTGCTCCTGGCTGGGGCGGACCATCCGCACGGCGATGTCGGCCTCCAATTGCAGCAGGTCGCTGAGGCGGTTGGTCAGCACCAGTTCAACCCGCAAGTGCGGGTGCTCGCGGCGCAATTGGGTGATGATCGGCGGCAGTACTTCCACGCCGACCACCTCGCTGGCCGACACCCGCACCACCCCGCGCACTTCATCGCCGTGGGCAGACGCGGCGCGCTCCAGGGCGGCGGCGGTGCGTTCCATGGTTTCGGCATGGGCGCGCAAGGTGTGGGCCACCGCCGTCGGCAACAGCCCGGCAGGCGAACGGGTAAACAGCACCACGCCCAGTTCGGCTTCGAGCGCAGCAATGTGCCGGCCCACCGTAGGCTGTGTGATACCGAGCTGCCGCGCGGCACCCGATAACGATCCCTCCTTGAGTACGCCAAGGAACGACCGGTAAAGCTCCCATCCAATAGTCGATGCCATGCATAAATGTATAGCGGCAGGATGCTCTTCGGCAATTTATCTATAGCAAGGCTGCACACACAATGGCCTCACCAACGAATGTAGGAGAAGGTCATGAGCAAGGTTCTGGTGCTGGGGGCAACCGGCGGGATCGGCGGTGAAGTGGCGCGGCAACTGCACGCGGCAGGCTGGGAGGTGTGTGCACTGACGCGGGATGTGGGCAAGGCGCGCCGCGCGAATGCCGACTTTTCCTGGATCGAGGGCGATGCGCTCAACCGTGATGAGGTACGCGCCGCGGCCCGTGGTTGTGCGGTGATCGTACATGCCGTCAACCCACCGGGTTATCGCAATTGGGCTGAGCTGGTCATGCCGATGATCGACAACAGCATTGCGGCGGCCATCGCCGAGGGCGCGACGATTGTGTTGCCGGGCACGGTCTACAACTTCGGGCCGGATGTGTTTCCGGTGCTGTATGAAGATTCGCCGCAGCACCCGCAAACGCGCAAGGGGGCTATCCGCGTACAACTCGAGCAGCGTCTGGAACAGGCGTCCCGCCGTGGCGCCCGTGTGTTGATTGTGCGCGCCGGGGATTTTTTCGGCGCTCGGGTGGCCAACAACTGGTTTGCCCAAGGCTTGATCAAACCCGGTAAACCGGTACACGCCATCAGTTATCCGGGCGCACCGGGTGTGGCGCATCAATGGGCTTATTTGCCGGATGTGGCGCGCACCATGGTCGAGTTGCTTGAACGCCGGTCAACCCTGGAGGCTTTTGCGCGCTTTCATATGGCCGGGCATATGGACACGGATGGCACGCAGATGACCCAGGCGATCCAGCAGGTGGTGTTGCGCAGGACGGGCCAGCAACCACGCGTAGGTCGTTTCCCATGGTGGTTGCTGAAAGTGGCCGCGCCCTTTGTCGTCACCCTTCGCGAAATGCAGGAGATGCGTTACCTGTGGCAAACCCCATTGCGTCTGGATAACACGCGCTTGGTCGCGGCTTTGGGGCGCGAGCCGCACACGCCGCTGGAGCAGGCGGTGGAAGCTACGTTACTCGGTCTGGGGTGTTTGCCTGACGCTGTCTGATCAAGCGTACATACACTGCACTGTTGATCAGCAACACCACGGCGCCCAGCCCCAGTTGAATCTGTGGGGTCAGCCCGGCCGGGTAGATCAGCGTAAGAATGTAATGCTCGATAAAACCGCCGCCATAACCGTCCTGCCCGGCGAGGTGGCGCAGCAGGTTCTCCCAGCGGGTCAGCGGGCAGGGCAGGTGGAACACTTCCACTGCCACGCCCCAGGCCGCGGCGGGCAGGTGCAGCCACATCACCGGCCGCCACTTGAGGGCCAGCAACCCGCCAAACAGCACGAACAGGATAAAACACAGGTGGAACAGCACCAGGCTGTCGGCGGCAATGCGATAGAGCATGAAGAGGTTCGCTTTTATCAGGGCTGGCGTTGAGTTTGCAGGTAGTCGATAAACACGCGCAGCTTTTTCGGTGTGTTGCTGCGGTTGAAGTCATACAAGTACAGCGCATTGTGGGCACCTTGAATAGCGCCGCAGGGTGGAGGGCCGCCAAGGTTGCTTACCCACGCTGTAGGCCGCTATTGTGCTGAAACCTTTTAGTCCTTCCCCAAGGTGCTGTTGCGATGAATGTACCGCGTACTCCAGTCGGTCCGATCAAGGCCGTGATTTTCGATATGGACGGGTTGTTGCTGGACACTGAAGGTATCTACACCGAAGTTACACAGATTATCGCCGAACGCTACGGCCGCACCTACGACTGGGGCATCAAGCAGCACATCATCGGCCGGGGCGCTCAGGACCTGGCTGAATATGTGGTGAAGGCGCTGGACTTGCCGATCACCCCGGCAGAGTTTCTGCTGATTCGCGAACCGCTGATGAGCGAGCGTTTCCCCAAGGCCTTGGGCATGCCGGGTGCCGAAGCGCTGGTGCGACATTTGAAGGCGCACAACATCCCGATTGCCGTGGGCACCAGTTCGTCGCGCAATTCGTTTGGCCACAAGACCACCTTGCACCGTGAGTGGTTTGGCTTGTTCGGCACCATCGTCACGGCGGATGACCCAGAAGTGGGGGCCGCCAAACCCGCGCCGGATATCTTCCTCACCGCCGCCCGCCGCTTGGGTGTCGCGCCCGAGGATTGCCTGGTGTTCGAAGACTCGCCGTTTGGCGTGACCGCCGCCAAGGCCGCTAACATGACTGCCATCGCCGTGCCCGATGAAGCCATGGCCGACAGCAAGTACCAGCATGCCGACCAGATCATCCGCAAGCTGGCGGACTTCGACCTGGCGGCCTACGGCTTGCCACCAATGTCCTGACCCAACACGGTCAAAAAAATGTGGGAGCTGGCTTGCCTGCGATGGCGTCCTCAAGATCGCCATCGCAGGCAAGCCAGCTCCCACATTTGGTTATGCGCTGAAACCACCATCAATGGTCAAGCTCGCGCCCGTGATGTAACCCGCCTCCGGGCCAGCCAGATACGCCACGAAGCTGGCAATCTCCTCCACCTGCCCATACCGCCCAACCGCCATCAACCCCATCAAACTCGCTGCAAACTCACTGTCTGCCGGGTTCATATCGGTATCCACCGGCCCAGGCTGCACATTGTTAATGGTGATGCCACGCGGTCCCAGATCCCGTGCCAGGCCCTTGGTCAGCCCCACCAGCGCCGCCTTGCTCATCGCATACGGCCCGCCACCGCCAAAGGGCATGCGCTCGGCATTGGTGCTGCCGATATTGATCACGCGGCCGCCTTCACCCATGTGTTTGGCCGCTTCCTGAGTGGCGATAAATACACTGCGCACATTGATCGTCAGGGTCTGGTCGAAGTCTTCCAGCTTGAAATCTTCCAGTGGCGCGATGGCCAGCACACCGGCGTTGTTCACCAGGATATCCAGGCGCCCAAAGGCTTCGACGGTGGCGTTGACGGCGTTGCGAATCGCCGTGGCATCGGCACTGTCGGCCTGAATGGCCAAGGCTTTGCCGCCTGCGCTGATCACGCTGTTTTGCAGTGCCTCGGCCTTGGCGGCAGAGCTGACGTAGGTAAAAGCAACGGCTGCACCTTGCGCTGCCAGACGTTTGACGATGGCGGCGCCGATACCGCGGGAACCGCCCTGGATCAATGCAACTTTGCCGCTGAGATTGTGTGTGGTCATGTCGTTCTCCAAGTAGTTGATGGACCGAGTATCGGCCTCACCCACCCAAGCCGGTAGACCGTGATTGCTATAGTCTGTGTAAACCAAAAGTTTAGAGTGGTCGATATGGAGAGCTTTGGCAGTATCGAATGTTTTGTGCGCAGCGCCGAAGGTGGCAGCTTTGCCGAAGCCGCCCGGCATCTGAATTTGACCCCGGCGGCGGTCGGTAAAAGCGTCGCCAAGCTGGAAGCACGCCTGGGTGTTCGGCTGTTTCAGCGTAGCACCCGGCGGCTGACGCTGACGGAAGCCGGCAAGCTGTTCCTCGAAGAAGTCAGCGCCAGCCTCACCACTATCCAGAATGCGGTGGCTAACTTGGCCAGCGCCGAAGGGCGGCCGGTGGGCACCTTGAAAGTGAGCATGGGCACGGTGGTGGGGTGTTTGTACATCGTGCCGTTGCTGGGCGAGTTTCTGAAGCGCTTCCCGGGTATCAGCCCCGACTGGCATTTTGATAACCGTCAGGTCGATCTGATTGGGCAGGGTTTTGACGCCGCACTGGGCGGTGGGTTTGAGCTGCCTCAGGGGGTGGTCGCACGCAAGCTCGCGCCGGCGCATCGAGTGCTGGTGGCCTCGCCCGATTACCTGACGGCACATGCGGAGGTTGTGCAGCCGGCAGACCTTGAGCACTGCGATGGCATCCTGATTCGTTCGCCACAAACCGGCCGTGTGCGTTCCTGGCAACTGACCGGTCGCCACGGCGAGCACGGCCCGTTGAACCTCAAGGCGCGCATGACCATGAGCGATTCCCAGGCGGCCTGCGTCGCGGCAGACCAGGGGTTGGGCATTGCGCTGGTGAGCATGCCGTTTGCCGTGCCTTGGTTGTCGAGCGGTAAATTGGTACGCGTACTGCCCGATTGGTATGTCGACGACGGCAACATCTCTATCTATTACGCCGAACACAAACTGCTGCCCGGCAAGACCCGAGCATTTGTGGATTTCATCATCGAGCAGTTTACCGAGCAGAAGCTGGGGCAAGTGTTCAGCGCGATTTGATCACTACCATCTACCGAGTCGCGGCCATCGTCTGTAGTAAGGCGCCCGTTGTGGCGAGCAGGCTTGCCCTGCGTTGGGCTGCGAAGCAGCCCCAAATCCAGGCGCTGAGTACTTTCAGAAGGAACTTCAGTGTGTTTACTGGGGCCGCTGCGCAGCCCAACGCAGGGCAAGCCTGCTCGCCACAGGAGAATATGGATGCCTTCAGCGGTGGCCTGGCCAGCCGATCACCTTCTTCGGCCGTGGTGTTGCGTAAGTCCTGATCTTCGACGTCGACAACCCCAGGCGCACCAGCGATTCGGCAATGGTGACCGCCGCCGTGACGCCATCCACCACCGGCACGCCGGTACGCTGGCGAATCTGCTCATCCAGCCCGGCCATGCCGCCGCAGCCCAGGCAGATCACTTCGGCCTTGTCGTCGCGAATGGCCAGCTCCGCCTCGCGCACGATGGCTTCCATGGCGGCCAGCGGGTCTTCTTCCAGCTCCAGCACCGCCATGCCGCTGGCGCGCACCGAGGCGCAGCGTTGATAGAGACCTGCGAGTTTCAGGCGGTCTTCGATCAACGGCACGGTGCGGTCCAGGGTGGTGACCACCGAATAGGCATGGCCCAGAAACATCGCCGTGCTGGCCGCCGCTTCGGTGATGTCCACCACCGGCACGTTGAGCAACTCCTGCAAGCCTTCACGGCCGTGTTCGCCGTAGCCGGCCTGGATCACCGCATCAAACGGTTGGTCGTAGGCCATCACCCGGTCCATCACGGCGATGGCGGCCAGGTAGCTTTCAAAGTTGCCTTCCACCGATTCGGCGCCAAAGTACGGGGTGAGCCCGACAATTTCGGTGCCCGGTGAAGCCACAGCCCGCGCCTGTTGGGCGATGGTGTCGGTGATTGACGCGGTGGTGTTGACGTTGACCACGAGGATGCGCATGGAATGTCCTTGATTAATGACTGGCGTTATCGACTGCAATGCTTTCGCCGCTGACATCGGCGTAGAACGTTTGGCGCTTGGCGATCAGCAAGTACAACAGCCCTGCAATACCGGCGCCAAACAGCCAGGAAAACGGTGCGACGCTGGCAAAACCGGGCAACAGTGCCAGCAGAATGGCGATGATTGCCGCAGGAATAAACGCCGCGACCGCGCGTAAATTGACCCCACGGCTGTAGTAATAAACGCCATTCGGGTCTTCGCTATACAGCTGCAGTACATCCACCTGGCTTTTACGGATCAGCCAATAATCGACCATGATCACCCCATACAACGGCCCCAGCAGCGCACCCAGCCCGGAGAGGAAATACACGATCACCAGCGGGCTGTTGTAGAGGTTCCACGGCAGGATCAGCACCGCCACGGTGGCGCTGATCAGCCCGGCCCGCCGGAAGTTCAGGTACTTGGGCGCCAGGTTGCTGAGCACAAAGGCTGGCGCGACAAAGTTGGCCATGATGTTCACCGCCACGGTAACGATCAGGAACGCCAGGCAGCCGAGCACGAGGAAGAAGGTATTGGGGATGGCCGCAATGATTTCGGTCGGGCTTTCGATCACCCGGCCATTGAGCTGGAATTGCCCGCCGCAGAGCAACACGGTGATCGCGGCAAACACCAGGATATTTACCGGCAAACCCCAGAAGTTACCGACCAGGATGGTCTTGCGGCACGGCGAGGAGCGCGCGAAATCGCAAAAATTGAGGATCAGCGTGCCATAGATGCTCAGCCACAGCGCGCCACCGGCAAAGATGTTGCGCCACATCTCACCACCGCTCAAAGGCTCGCGGATCGACCAGGCAATATTGCCGCCGACCTGGAAGTACATCCAACCGGCCAGCGAAGCCACGGTCACCAGAATCACCGGCCCGGCGAAGGCTTCATAGCGGCGCACCATTTCCATGCCGTACGCCAGGATCGCCAGTTGCACAAACCAGATCGTGATGAAACACGCCCAACCCAAGGTCGACAGGCCGAGAATGGAGTTGTGGTCATAGTCGGCAAATCCTGGATGAATTGCCGACAGCAACACACGGAAAACCACCGAGGCCAGGTAGGTCTGGATACCAAACCAGGCGATCGCAATCACCGCACGGATCAGCGCCGGGATCTGCGCACCATGTATGCCGAAACTGATACGGCTGATCACCGGAAACGGCACGCCGGTTTTCTGGCCCATAAACCCCGACAAGTTCATGAAGAAATACACCAGCGCTGCGCCGATCCCCAGGGACAGCAGAATCTGCCAGCCGCCGAGGCCCAGCGCATACAAGCCGATGGCAAACGAATAGTTGGCGATGTTGTGCACGTCGTTGGTCCACAACGCGAAGATGCTGTAGCGCCCCCAGCGTCGGCCTTCGGCTTTGGTGGGAGCCAGGTCCTTGTTATGCAGGCGCGGGCTGAGCACCAATGGGCCGGGGCTTGCGGCCTCGAGATTCAGGGCGGAGGAGGGCAGATCCAGTGCGATGTCATTCGAGAGGCTTGTACGCATTCCGGCAGGCTCCGGCGCATCTGCAGGAACGCTGCAGATGGCAAAGTGTATGTATGTTTTGTATTTATTGTATACAAAGAGCAATTCACCTTAAGCCACATGCGTGCCAGTTTTGGGTCTATGAAAATCAGGGTTAATTTCGTTTTTATAGGTCTGTTGAATAAATTGCTGAATTAAAAGCAATATAAATTGACCGATTGAACAGGTATTTATTTTTTGTGGGGAGGCGCTTTATTTAAGAGGGAAGCAGCGTTAGGAAATGAGTGTTACGTTTTGGTGCGGGAGAATACGGATTGCACACATAAATGGCACTTATGGTTACATTAGTGTGTACATTTTTATGGGCTGCCCAAAACAAAATGTGGGAGCGGGCTTGCCCGCGAAGGCGGCTTCTCAGCCGACTTATAAGTGACTGATCCACCGCAATCGCGGGCAAGCCCGCTCCCACATTTTACCGCGTCAGCCCTCAAGCCTTGCTGATGATATTCCCGGCATGCAGCCCGCATTCCTTCTGCGTGGCTTCTTCCCACCACCAGCGGCCTTCGCGCTCATGCTGGTTAGGCAATACCGGGCGGGTGCAGGGCTCGCAGCCGATGCTGATAAAACCGCGCTCATGCAGGCTGTTGTAGGGCAGCTCCAGCATGCGGATATAGCCCCAGACTTCCTCGCTGGTCATCTGCGCCAGCGGGTTGAATTTGTACAGGGTGCGCTCCGGGGTGGAGAACGCTGTATCGATCTCCAGCGCCGCCACCTGGCTGCGGGTGCCGGGGCTCTGGTCGCGCCGTTGGCCGGTGGCCCAGGCGTTTACGCCGGACAGTTTGCGCCGCAGCGGTTCGATCTTGCGCACGCCGCAGCATTCACCATGGCCGTCTTTATAGAAGCTGAAAAGGCCCTTTTCCTTGACGAAGGGTTCCAGCTTGCTCTGGTCCGGCGAGATCAGCTCGATGTCGATTTTGTAGAAGTCGCGCACCTGCTCGATAAACCGGTAGGTCTCCGGGTGCAGACGGCCGGTGTCGAGGCTGAACACCTTGACGTTCTTGCTCAGCTTCCAAGCCATATCGACCAGCACCACATCCTCGGCACCGCTGAAGGAAATCCACAGGTCATCACCAAACTGGCTGAATGCCAGCTTGAGAATGTCCTGAGCGGATTTGTTGGCATAAGTCGCGGCGAGTTCAGCGACGTCGAAGGCTTGGTTCATCAGGACGGTTCCTACAGGTCAGTGGCGCTGAGCGCTCTATAGGGGAGTGATGGTATCAAAATCCGCTCTGCGTTGCGGCGCCGCGCTTGAATCGCTAGAGTTCGGCAGTCCTTTTGCTCGCTCAACTAACAACATCCAATAGGAGTGTCTTGTGGAAATTGCCTGTCTCGACCTGGAAGGGGTGCTGGTTCCGGAAATCTGGATCGCCTTCGCCGAAAAAACCGGTATTGAATCCCTGCGGGCCACCACCCGTGACATTCCCGACTACGACGTGTTGATGAAGCAGCGTCTGCGCATTCTTGACGAGCATGGCCTCAAACTCGCCGATATCCAGGAAGTAATCGCGACCCTCGAGCCGCTGGACGGCGCCATCGAGTTCGTCAACTGGTTGCGCGAACGCTTCCAGGTGGTGATTCTGTCGGACACCTTCTACGAATTCTCCCAGCCGTTGATGCGCCAGCTGGGTTTCCCGACCTTGTTGTGCCACCGCCTGATCACTGATGAAAATGATCGAGTGGTGAGCTATCAACTGCGTCAGAAAGACCCTAAGCGCCAATCCGTACTGGCGTTCAAGACCCTTTACTACCGCGTGATCGCCGCTGGCGATTCCTACAACGACACCACGATGCTGGGTGAAGCTGACCGTGGGATTCTGTTCCATGCGCCAGAAAACGTGATTCGCGAGTTCCCGCAGTTCCCGGCGGTGCATACCTTTGAGGACTTGAAGAAAGCGTTCATCAAGGCGTCGAATCGGCAGTTGAGCCTGTAAGTGACTCAGTGCTGTTGATGGCCCCATCGCAGGCAAGCCAGCTCCCACACTGAATGCGGTCAACCTGTGGGAGTTGGCTTGCCTGCGATGAGGCCCGTGCGGCCACTGCCTAAACCCCGGCCAGTAACCGCTCATATGGAATGCTCAAGCCTTCATGCAGCCGCTTGATCATCGACAGGCTCAGCTTGCGCTTGTGGTTCAGCACCTCTGACACCCGCCCACTGGTGCCGATAAAGGGCTCCAGATCACGGGCAGTCATGCCTAATTGCTCCATGCGAAATCTGATCGCCTCCACTGGGTCCGAAGGCGGCATGGGAAAGTGTTCCGCCTCGTATTTCTCAATAAGCACGGCAAGAATTTCCAGCTCGTCACCCTCTGGCGAGCCAATGTCCGCGCCCCAAAGCTGCTCCACACGCGCAAGCGCAGCGGTCAGGTCTTCCTGGGAATGAATAGGTTTGATGTTCATCACACGGTCTCCGCGTTGATCTGGTCGTACTGCATATGGGTTCCCACGAAACGCACGAACCCCAGCTGTCGTTGATAGTCGATCGCCATGATCACTCGATACTTGTTGCCGCCCACGTTGAAAACAACTCTGCCGCCCTTGAGAATGCTCGCCGTTCCAAGCTCTGCCTTGAGCGCCTGTGGCGTTGTGTAAGTGGTCCTCTCCATATGGCGATACAGTTCGACCAGCGGTGTCTTGGCATCGGTATAAGCGCGATGGCTTTCCCAGAATGTCCTTAAGGTAGAGAGGGCGATTATCCGCATCGCTGCTCCCTCCCAATTTGGGAGATGTTAGGTGGGGTTCGTGTGAGATGCAATCCCGGAAATAATTTCTGACGAGTAGGCATTCGCTTCATGTGATCCTTCACAGGTGGCGGGTGGACGGTCTGAGCCGGACGCTATCCGCCCGCTCATACTGCGTCCACAGCCGTTCTGATTCAGGTTTTTTCTGTCACTGGGCGCCGCGTACGAGCGCCAGGAAAGGCGGGGTGCTACAGGTTTTCCAAAGTGTGTAACAAGACCCGCACCTTGGTCAGTGACTCTTGATACTCCGCCTCCCACTCCGAATCCGCCACGATCCCGCCACCGCCCCAGCAGTTCACGTGCCCATCCTTGACCAGCAAACTGCGGATGGCGATGGAGCTGTCCATCTCGCCGCGTACATCCAGATACACCAGCGAGCCGCAGTACAACCCGCGTCGGGTCGGCTCCAGCTCATCGATGATCTGCATCGCGCGAATCTTTGGCGCGCCGGTGATGGAGCCGCCAGGGAAGCTGCCGGCGATCAGGTCGAGGGCGTCTTTGTCGTCGGCCAGCACCCCCGTCACGCTGCTCACCAAATGGTGCACATTGGGATAACTTTCCAGGCTGAACAACTCCGGCACTTTCACCGAGCCGGTGCGGCAAGTGCGGCCGAGATCGTTGCGCAGCAGGTCGACGATCATCAGGTTTTCGGCGCGATCCTTGGCGCTGGCCAGAAGTTCGGCGGCGTTGGCGGCGTCTTCTTCAGGCGTCAAACCCCGCGGGCGGGTGCCTTTGATTGGGCGGGTTTCGACCTGGCGTTTGCTGATCTGCACGAAGCGTTCCGGCGACAGACTGAGTACCGCGCCGTCATCGGGCAGGCTCTGAAACCCGGAAAACGGGGTAGGGCAGGCCTCGCGCAACGCGCAATACGCCACCCAGGGATCGCCGCTGCAGGGCGCGCGAAAACGTTGCGCAAAGTTGACCTGGTAGCAGTCGCCCGCCTGGATGTAGTCCTGAATACGCGCGATGGCCTCTCGGTAGGCCTCGGGCGTGAGCTCCGGTGCCATGGGACCGTTGAGCTTGAAGGTGTCAGATGATTCAGCTGCAGGTTGCCCGAACAGGTTGACCAACCGCAGCCGTTCGCTGTCGGCCAGCGTGGGGTGAAAGACCAACTGGCTGGTCTGTGCCTGGTGATCGCTGATCAGCGCCCAGGCATACAGCCCGAAGCGCGCATCCGGCAGGTGCAGGTCATCCACAGCCCAATCAGGCATTTGCTCCAAGTGCCGGCCAAAGTCATAACTCAAGTAGCCAATCAGGCCGCCAGCAAACGGCAGCGCATAACCTGCAGGCAGATCCGCTTCGCCCAACTGCGTCAGGTTGGTCCGCAAGCGTTGCAGGAAATCACCGCCACTTTCGTCAGGCGCAACCGTCAATGTCGCTCGCGGCCAGGCGCTGAGCAAGTCATAACGCCCGCGTTCGGCAGCCGGGCGGCCACTGTCGAGCAGCACTGCGCCGGGGGCATGACGAATCGCCGCAAAGTAGTCGGCGGGGTTGGCCCGGTAGGGCAGCGGGTGTACGGAGCAGGTCGACATTGCAGGGTGGATCAGCTGTTGGCGTGGGGGTGGCGATTGTAGTCCCCTGAAGGGTTTGGTCCTAGAGGGGATGTCGGTGATAGCTGGATAGAGGTGTTGCTTGTCAGAAAGCTATCGCAGGCAAGCCAGCGCCCACTGGTTGATCGCGTTCTCATGTGGGAGCTGGCTTGCCTGCGATGAGGCCATCAGCCTTCTACCGCAGGAATATGCCCAAACATTTCCTGCACAAACTTCACGCGTTCTTCCGCAGTTTCGGTCACGCCAGCCGCTTTGAGTTCGTCCAGTCGCGCTTCAACCGCATGGGTACGCAACGTCAAACCGCAGTCGTTAGCGATCTGGATATTCAGCCCCGGTCGCGCATTCAGCTCCAGGATCAACGGACCTTTTTCCTGGTCCAGCACCATGTCCACGCCGATATAGCCCAGCCCGCACAGCTCATAGCAGCCGGCCGCGAGCTTCATGAACCCGTCCCAGTTGGGCAGTTGCACGCCATCCACCGCGTTGGTGGTGTCGGGGTGTTTGGTGATGATGTTGTTCAGCCAGGTGCCGCGCAGTGTCAGGCCGGTGGCGAGGTCCACACCCACGCCAATCGCGCCCTGGTGCAGGTTGGCCTTGCCGCCGGACTGGCGGGTCGGCAGACGCAGCATGGCCATCACCGGGTAGCCCATCAGCACGATAATGCGGATATCCGGCACGCCTTCGTAGCTGATGCTCTTGAAGATCTGGTCGGGCACCACGCGGTATTCGATCAGTGCGCGGTCGCGGTGGCCGCCCAGGGAGTACAAACCGGTGAGGATGCTGGAGATCTGGTGCTCGATTTCTTCATGGCTGATGATCTTGCCGGACACCGTGCGGTAGCGCCCTTCAAACCGGTCGGCTACCACCAGGATGCCATCACCGCCGGCGCCCTGGGCCGGTTTGATCACGAAGTCGCTGCGCCCGCCGATGATCTCGTCGAGCTTGTCGATTTCCTTCTCGGTGGAAATGATCCCGTACATCTCGGGCACATGGATGCCCGCCGCAATCGCCCGTTCCTTGGTGATGATCTTGTCATCCACGATCGGGTACAGGCTGCGCTTGTTGTACTTGAGCACGTAGTCGGCGTTACGCCGGTTGATGCCCATGATCCCTCGCGCTTCGAGGGCCTTCCAGGTTTTCCAGAAGCCGAACATTACGAATCAGCCTTGAGGAAGGCCTTGAAACGCACCAGCTCGGTCAGGCGATAGCCGCGATAGCGACCCATGGCCAGCATGAAACCCACCAGGATCAACAGGATGGCCGGGAAGGTGAACACAAAGTAGACCAGCTCCGGCACGCTCATGATGATGTGCGCCAGGGCGGCGGCGAACAGTGTGCCCACGGCCACTTTCAACGCATGGTTGGCGCCACGTTCTTCCCAGGTGATCGACAGGCGCTCGATGGTCATGGTCAGAATCACCATCGGGAACAGTGCTACCGACAACCCGCGTTCCAGGCCCAGCTTGTGGCTGAACAGGCTGATGGCCGCAATCAGCACCACCACAAAGGTCAGCACCACCGAGAGCCTCGGCAGCATCTGCAGCTTCAAGTGTTCCAGGTACGATCTGAGCGACAGGCCCAGCGCGGTGATGATAGTAAACAGCGCAATGCCGAAGCCCAATTGCGTCTCGCGAAACGCCAGGGCGATCAGTACCGGGGTGAAGGTGCCCAGGGTTTGCAGGCCGATCAGATTGCGCAGGATCAGAATCACCAGCACGCCGATGGGGATCATTACCATGATCATGAAGGTTTGCTGGGTTTGCAGCGGCAGGCCGTACAACGAGTATTCGAGAAAATTGGCGTCGGTGTTTTCGTCCGTCAGCTTGGCCAGGCGAATCGCGTTCATCTCGCTGTTGTTGAGGCTGAAGGTCACTGCGGCCTTCTTGCCGCCATCCACCGTGATCAGGTTTTCATCGCCAGTCCACCACAGCAGCCGGTCGGACGGCAGGCCTTGCTCGCCGGTTTCCGGGTTGAAGTACAGCCAGTCATTGCCGTTGAAGCTGCGCAGCCACAGTTCCGGAGTTTGCGGCTGGTCGGCGACTAGCCGAATGGTGTGGACTTTTTCCACCGGCACATGGGCGATGGACAGCAACAGTTCGACGATCTTGGCTTTGTGTGGCGTGGACGGGTCGCCCGCCAGCAATAGCTTTACATTGTCGTCGTTGAGGTTGTTGGTGCGCTTGATCGCCTCGGTGATAAAGGTCTCGACGTCGGCCGAATGCTGGCGGATCGGCGCCAGCAGGGCTTCGGCGGCGATTTTTTCCGGGCCTTCGACGGCGATGCTGTCACGGAAGGTCGGGCCTTTGACCTTGACCTTTTCACCGCTGTAGCGCTTGGTCAGCACCAGGCGGTAATACAGGGTCTGCTTGCCTTTGGCCCGGCGCGCCGACCAGGTGACCTTGCGGTTGCCGTCGGTGCGGTTGACGCTCACGCCGTAGTTATTGGAAATAAAGCTTTCATTGAGACTGACGAAGTCGCGGCTCAGGGGCGGCACGAACATCGAGATCTTCACCGGGTCCTTGGGGTTGGCGACGAACTCGACCTTGGCGTCGATGTTCCACAGGTCGTCGGTGGCGTCTTCGGTGACGGGAATTCCCAGCACGAAAATCTGATAGGCGGTGACCGAAATACCCAACACCACCAGGATGGTGATCAGGATTCTCAGGTGCAGGGTCAGAGAGCGCATTCGGTTTACTCGGCGGTATGAGCGTCGGCGGCGCAGGCGGGTTTGCCCGCTGCGTATTTAAGACTGGGGTCGACCAGCGCATCAAAGCGTTTCAACGCTTCGGAGCCGATCAGCAGCGGGTATTGGAAGGCGCTGCGGTCAGTCAAGTTCACTTCGATGCTGCGTAAAGCGGTGCCCATGCAGATATCCAGGGAGATCACTGGGCGGGCGGTGTAGTTCTTGTCCTCATCGGGGTCGTAGTCACCGGCGCGGCGCTTGATCTTGCTGACGCGGGCCAGGGGGCGTTCGATGGGGTGGGAATGGGCGGTGTCGATGGCGAGATAAAAGCGTACCCAGGATTCGCCGTCGCGCTTGAAACGCTTGATATCGCGGGCGCTCAACGAGGCAGTCTTGGCGCCGGTGTCGAGTTTGGCGGCGACTTCCAGGTCGATGCCGGCCAATTTGGCGTATTCATTCAGGCCATACACGGTCTTCTCGGCGGCAACGCCAAGGCCAGGTATGCACAGTAGGCAAATAAGAAGGAAGGGCTTGAGTCTCATAGATCCTGACGCGGTGCAGTGCGATGTTTAATTCAAGGCGACTGGCATTGCTGCGCAAACTCCCTCGTGCGCCGTTTCATCAAGTGATGTCAGGCAAAAGCGGCGGGCATTCTAACATGATGCTTTTCTGGCGCCAGCGCTGGCAGGCGGCCATGCCCAGCGAAGGTGCGGCAAGGGTTATTAGATGATTGTCGACAATATGGATTTATTCTTTGACTAATAAGGCTTGATTGGCTAGTTTTTGCGACATTGCTTTTAAAGGTGTCGACAATATGCTGGATCAGCTGGAAACTCCGGTGGTGTCGCAAGACGATTCCCAGACCATGTCAGAGAACGTCTTCCGGCGTATCCAGGCCGCCATCGTCAAGGGTGAAATCGCTCCCGGCAGCAAGATCTCCGAACCGGAACTGGCGCGCACCTACGGCATCAGCCGTGGCCCGTTGCGTGAGGCTATCCACCGCCTCGAAGGTCAGCGCCTGCTGGTGCGTGTGCCTCATGTGGGCGCAAGAGTGGTGTCCTTGAGCCATGCCGAGCTGATCGAACTGTATGAAATCCGCGAGTCCCTGGAAGGCATGGCCTGCCGCCTGGCCGCCGAGCGCATGACCGACGCCGAAATCGAAGAGCTGCGCCAGGTGTTGCACACCCATGAGCGCGACGAAGCGTTTCAGGCGGGCCTGGGCTACTACCAGCAGGAGGGCGACTTCGATTTTCATTACCGGATAATTCAAGGCGCCGGTAACCGCACCCTTACCCAAATGCTCTGCGGCGAGCTGTACCAATTGGTGCGTATGTACCGCATCCAGTTCTCCGCCACCCCGAATCGTCCACGCCAGGCTTTTGCCGAGCATCACCGCATTCTTGACGCGATTGCCGATCGCGACGGTGAACTGGCCGAGTTGTTGATGCGCCGCCATATCGGCGCTTCCAAACGCAATATTGCCCGTCATTTCCCGGACGGCGCTCCTTCATCACGAGGTGAGTCATGAGTTCCAACAATAAAACCACTCCAGGCCAGCGTTTTCGTGACGCCGTTGCCAGCGAACAGCCCTTGCAGGTGGTTGGCGCAATCAATGCCAACCACGCGCTGCTGGCCAAGCGTGCCGGTTTCAAGGCGATTTATCTGTCAGGCGGCGGCGTAGCTGCCGGTTCCCTGGGCGTGCCGGACTTGGGCATCACCGGCCTGGACGACGTACTCACCGACGTACGCCGCATCACCGACGTGTGCGACCTGCCGCTGCTGGTCGACGTCGACACCGGTTTTGGCTCCTCGGCCTTTAACGTGGCGCGCACCGTCAAGTCGATGATCAAGTTCGGCGCCGCCGCCATCCATATCGAAGACCAGGTCGGCGCCAAGCGTTGCGGGCATCGCCCGAACAAAGAAATCGTGTCCCAGCAGGAAATGGTCGACCGCATCAAGGCCGCCGTAGACGCGCGCACCGATGACAGCTTCGTGATCATGGCGCGCACCGACGCGCTGGCGGTTGAAGGTTTGGAGTCGGCGCTGGAGCGTGCCGCCGCCTGCATCGAAGCCGGTGCCGACATGGTGTTCCCGGAAGCCATCACTGAGCTGGAGATGTACAAGCTCTTCGCCTCAAAGGTAAAGGCCCCGATCCTGGCCAACATCACCGAGTTCGGTGCAACCCCTCTCTACACAGTCGATCAACTGAAATCTGCCGATGTTTCCATCGTGCTGTACCCGCTCTCGGCTTTCCGCGCCATGAACAAGGCTGCCGAGAACGTCTACACCGCGATTCGTCGCGACGGTACGCAACAGAACGTCATCGACACCATGCAAACCCGCATGGAGCTTTACGATCGCATCGACTACCACACCTTCGAGCAGAAGCTCGACGCGCTGTTCGCCGCGAAAAAGTAACGAACGCGCCTCCCTGAATAACTACAAAATTGGAGAAGAACCATGGCTGAAGCAAAAGTACTGAGTGGTGCCGGTCTGCGTGGCCAGGTGGCCGGGCAGACTGCACTGTCCACCGTCGGCCAGGCCGGTGCCGGCTTGACCTATCGCGGTTATGACGTGCGTGAACTGGCCGCCGATGCGCAATTTGAAGAGGTCGCCTACCTGCTGCTCTACGGCGAGTTGCCGAGCAAAACCGAATTGGCTGCCTACAGCGCCAAACTCAGCAAACTGCGCGACCTGCCGCAAGCGCTTAAAGAAGTGCTGGAACGCATTCCTGCCGACGCCCACCCGATGGACGTGATGCGCACCGGTTGCTCGTTCCTGGGCAATATCGAACCCGAGAAAGACTTCAGCGCGCAGCACGATGTCACCGACCGCCTGCTCGCCGCTTTCCCGGCAATCATGTGCTACTGGTATCGCTTCAGCCACGACGGCAAGAAGATTGACTGCGTGACCGACGAGCCAAGCATCGGCGGCCACTTCCTGCACCTGCTGCATGGCAAGAAGCCCAGCGCGTTGCATGAAAAAGTCATGAACGTGTCGCTGATCCTCTACGCCGAGCACGAATTCAACGCCTCGACCTTCACCGCCCGCGTGTGTGCTTCAACCCTGTCCGACCTGTATTCCTGCGTGACTGCCGCCATCGGCTCGCTGCGCGGTCCGTTGCATGGCGGCGCCAACGAAGCCGCGATGGAGATGATCGAGCGTTTCGGTTCGGCCGAAGAAGCCGTCGAAGGCACCCTCGGCATGCTGGCGCGCAAAGACAAGATCATGGGCTTTGGCCACGCGATCTACAAAGACAGCGACCCGCGTAATGAAGTGATCAAGGGCTGGGCGAAAAAACTCGCGGATGAGGTCGGCGATAAAGTGTTGTTCCCGGTCTCCGAAGCCATCGACAAGACCATGTGGGAACAGAAAAAGCTGTTCCCCAATGCTGACTTCTACCATGCCTCGGCGTACCACTTCATGGGCATCCCGACCAAGCTGTTCACGCCGATCTTCGTGTGCTCGCGGCTGACCGGCTGGGCTGCGCATGTGTTCGAGCAGCGCGCCAACAACCGCATCATCCGTCCAAGTGCCGAGTACATCGGCGTTGAGCAGCGCAAGTTCGTGCCAATCGAACGTCGCTGAGTGGCATGAACCAGGCACATTGGCCTATGTGCTTTTCTGTGGGAGCTGGCTTGCCTGCGATCGCATCACCCTGGTGTACCTGTCACACCGCAGTGATGCCATCGCAGGCAAGCCAGCTCCCACAGAGAGCCAGGCCAGTGTCGACAGTTCGCCTTGTGAACCTACCGTGACCGAGTCCTGACGATGAACACTGAATTTCGCAAACCGCTGCCCGGCAGCCGCCTGGATTTCTTCGACGCCCGCGCGGCTGTCGAGGCAATCACGCCCGGCGCCTATGCCACCTTGCCGTACACCTCGCGCGTGCTCGCCGAAAACCTGGTACGCCGCTGCGACCCGGCCACCCTCAACGCTTCCCTGAGCCAACTGATCGAACGCAAACGCGACCTCGACTTCCCTTGGTTCCCGGCACGTGTGGTGTGCCATGACATCCTCGGCCAGACCGCGTTGGTGGATCTTGCTGGCCTGCGCGATGCGATCGCCCTGCAAGGCGGTGACCCGGCGCAGGTCAACCCGGTGGTGCCGACCCAACTGATCGTCGACCACTCCCTGGCCGTGGAAGCCGGTGGTTTTGACCCGGACGCATTCGAGAAAAACCGCGCCATCGAAGACCGTCGCAACGAAGACCGTTTTCACTTTATCGAGTGGACCAAAAAGGCCTTCAAGAACGTCGACGTGATCCCGCCGGGCAACGGCATCATGCACCAGATCAACCTGGAGAAAATGTCCCCGGTGATTCAGGTGCGTGACGGTGTGGCCTTCCCCGATACCTGCGTCGGCACCGACAGCCACACCCCGCACGTGGATGCCCTGGGCGTGATCGCCATCGGCGTCGGTGGCCTTGAAGCCGAGAGCGTGATGCTCGGCCGCGCCTCGTGGATGCGCCTGCCGGAAAGTGTCGGCGTGGAGCTGACGGGCAAGCTGCAACCGGGTATCACCGCCACCGACATGGTGCTGGCGCTGACCGAGTTCCTGCGTAAACAGAAAGTCGTGGGTGCGTGGCTGGAGTTCTTCGGCGAGGGTGCTTCGGCACTCACACTGGGCGACCGCGCGACCATCTCCAACATGGCCCCGGAATACGGCGCTACCGCCGCGATGTTCTACATCGACCAGCAAACCATCGCCTACCTGAAACTCACTGGCCGCGAAGACGAACAAGTCACGTTGGTCGAGCAATACGCCCGCCACACCGGCCTGTGGGCCGATGACCTCAAGGGCGCGCAATACGAGCGCGGCTTGACCTTCGACCTGTCCAGCGTCGTGCGTAACATGGCCGGCCCGAGCAACCCGCATGCGCGTGTTGCCACCAGCGATCTGGCGTCCCAAGGCATCTCCGGTCAGTGGGATGATGTGCCGGGGCAAATGCCCGACGGCGCGGTGATCATCGCCGCCATTACCAGTTGCACCAACACCAGCAACCCGCGCAACGTGATTGCCGCAGGCTTGCTGGCACGTAACGCCAACCAGCTGGGGCTGACGCGCAAACCGTGGGTCAAATCCTCGCTGGCGCCGGGCTCGAAAACCGTGGCCATGTACCTGGAAGAAGCCGGCCTTGGCCATGAGCTGGAAAAACTCGGCTTCGGCGTGGTGGCCTTTGCCTGCACCACTTGCAATGGCATGTCCGGCGCACTCGACCCGGTGATCCAGCAAGAAATCATCGACCGCGACCTGTACGCCACTGCCGTGCTGTCGGGTAACCGCAACTTCGACGGACGTATTCACCCGTATGCCAAGCAAGCGTTCCTGGCTTCGCCGCCGTTGGTGGTGGCCTATGCGATTGCCGGTACCATCCGCTTCGACATCGAAAAGGATGTGCTGGGCCTGGATGCCGACGGCAAGGAAATCCGCCTGAAAGACATCTGGCCAAGCGACGAAGAAATCGACGCTGTGGTCAAGGCGTCGGTCAAACCGGAGCAGTTCCGCGCCGTCTACATCCCGATGTTCGCGATCCACGAAGACACTGGCCCCAAAGTCGCGCCGCTGTACGACTGGCGCCCGCAGAGTACCTATATCCGTCGCCCACCGTACTGGGAAGGTGCGCTGGCGGGTGCGCGGCCGCTCAAGGGCATGCGCCCGCTGGCGGTACTGCCGGACAACATCACCACCGACCACCTGTCGCCGTCCAACGCGATCATGCTCGACAGCGCCGCCGGCGAATACCTGGCGAAAATGGGCCTGCCGGAAGTCGACTTCAACTCTTACGCGACCCATCGCGGCGACCACTTGACCGCGCAGCGCGCAACCTTCGCCAACCCGAAGCTGTTCAACGAAATGGTCGTGGAAAACGGCAAGGTCAAGCAGGGTTCCCTGGCGCGTATCGAGCCCGAAGGCCAGGTCACGCGGATGTGGGAAGCCATCGAAACCTACATGGAACGCAAGCAGCCGCTGATCATTATCGCCGGCGCCGACTACGGCCAGGGCTCGTCCCGCGACTGGGCGGCCAAGGGCGTACGCCTGGCCGGTGTGGAGGCGATTGCCGCCGAAGGGTTCGAGCGCATCCACCGTACCAACCTGGTGGGCATGGGCGTGTTGCCGCTGGAATTTTTGCCGGGCACCGACCGCCACACACTGAAGATCGACGGCAGCGAAACCTATGACGTGGTCGGCCAACGCACCCCGCGTGCGCAACTGACGCTGGTGATCAACCGCAAGAATGGCGAACGTGTCGAAGTGCCGGTGACGTGCCGCCTGGACACCGCCGAAGAAGTGTCGATCTACGAGGCGGGCGGCGTGTTGCAACGTTTTGCCCAGGACTTCCTGGAATCGGCGGCGACGGCTTAAGGGGATAACCATGGCACACGCAGCGCAAATCAAGATCCCCGCCACCTACATGCGTGGCGGCACCAGCAAGGGCGTGTTTTTCAGCCTCAAGGACCTGCCCGAGTCGGCGCAGGTGCCGGGTGCTGCTCGCGATGCCTTGCTGTTGCGGGTCATCGGCAGCCCCGATCCCTACGACAAGCAAATCGACGGCATGGGCGGTGCAACCTCCAGCACCAGCAAAACCGTGATCCTGGCCAAAAGCACCCGGGCCGATCACGACGTGGATTACCTGTTTGGCCAGGTCTCGATCGACAAGCCGTTTGTCGACTGGAGCGGCAACTGCGGCAACCTGTCGGCGGCGGTGGGTTCGTTTGCCATCAGCGCCGGCCTGTTTGACCCGGCCCGCGTGCCGCATAACGGTGTGGCGGTGGTGCGGGTGTGGCAGGCCAATATCGGCAAGACCATCATCGCTCACGTGCCGATCACCGACGGCGCGGTGCAGGAAACCGGCGACTTTGAGCTCGACGGCGTGACCTTCCCGGCTGCCGAAGTGCAGCTGGAGTTCATGGACCCGGCAGCGGAAGAAGAGGGCGGCGGTGGCTCGATGTTTCCCACCGGCAACCTGATCGACGACCTGGAAGTACCGGGTGTCGGCACCTTCAAGGCGACGTTGATCAACGCCGGTATCCCGACGATTTTCATCAACGCCCAAGACCTCGGCTACACCGGCACCGAGCTGCAAGGCGCGATCAACAGCGACCCAAAGGCCCTGGCAATGTTCGAGACCGTGCGGGCCTATGGCGCGTTGCGCATGGGCCTGATCCAACATCTGGACGAAGCCGCCCAGCGCCAGCACACGCCGAAGGTCGCGTTTGTGGCCAAACCTTTGGATTACGTGGCCTCCAGTGGCAAGGCAATCAAGGCCGGTGATGTGGATTTGCTGGTGCGCGCACTGTCCATGGGCAAGTTGCACCACGCGATGATGGGCACGGCGGCGGTGGCGATTGGCACGGCGGCGGCGATTTCCGGCACCCTGGTCAACCTCGCGGCCGGTGGTGTCGAGCGCAACGCGGTGCGGTTCGGGCACCCGTCCGGCACCTTGCGCGTCGGTGCCGAAGCCACCCAGGTGAACGGCGAATGGGTAGTAAAAAAAGCCATCATGAGCCGCAGCGCACGGGTGTTGATGGAAGGCTTCGTGCGCGTGCCCGGCGACGCGTTCTAACCCTTGCGGGAGCTGGCTTGTGTGGGAGCTGGCTTGCCTGCGATGGCATCACCTCTGTGTTTCAGATGAACCGAGGTGATGCCATCGCGGGCAAGCCCGGCTCCCACAGGTGATTCTCTATTTCAAGGCAGACACCCAAGATCTGCTTTCCAATAACCGTAAGCCCGAGGACTAACCCCAACCCACTTTGGAGTACTGCCATGAGCGTCAACGTCGACCAGAATAACCGCCCCGACTACGACCAGGTCCTGCAGGACATTGCCGACTACGTCCTCAATTACCGCATCGATTCCCGCGACGCGTTGGACACTGCACGCAATTGCCTGATGGACACCCTCGGTTGCGGCCTGCTGGCCCTGCGCTTCCCCGAGTGCACCAAGCACCTGGGGCCGCTGGTGGAAGGCACCGTCGTGCCGTTCGGCGCGCGTGTGCCGGGCACTTCATTGCGTCTGGACCCGGTCAAAGCCGCCTGGGACATCGGCTGCATCGTGCGCTGGCTCGACTACAACGACACTTGGCTCGCCGCCGAATGGGGCCACCCTTCGGATAACCTCGGCGGCATCCTCGCCGTGGCCGATCACCTGTCGCAAAAACGCGTGGCCAGCGGCGATGCGCCACTGACCGTGCGTGCGGTGCTGGAAGCGATGATCATGGCCCACGAAATCCAGGGCGTGATTGCCCTGGAAAATTCCTTCAACCGCGTCGGCCTCGACCATGTGTTACTGGTGAAAGTCGCCTCCACGGCGGTCACCGCGAAGCTGATGGGCGCCAACCGTGAACAGCTGCTGTCGGCGTTGTCCCACGCGTTTGTCGATGGACAGGCGCTGCGCACCTATCGCCATGCGCCGAATGCCGGCTCGCGCAAATCCTGGGCGGCCGGGGATGCATCGAGCCGTGGCGTACGCCTGGCGGATATCGCGCTGCGCGGCGAGATGGGCATCCCCGGTGTGCTGAGCGCGCCGCAATGGGGTTTTTATGACGTGCTGTTCAGCCACACCAATAAAGACCTGGCGCTTAAGCCTGAGGACAAGCGCGCGTTCAGCCTGTCCCAGCCTTATGGCACCTATGTGATGGAAAACGTGCTGTTCAAGATCAGCTTCCCGGCCGAGTTCCACGCGCAAACAGCCTGTGAAGCGGCCGTGACCTTGCACCCGTTGGTCAAGGATCGTCTGCATGAAATCGAACGCATTGTGATCACCACCCACGAGTCGGCGATTCGCATCATTTCCAAGGTCGGGAAACTGGCCAACGCTGCCGACCGCGACCACTGCCTGCAGTACATGACTGCGGTGCCGTTGGCGTTCGGTAATCTGGTGGCCGAGCAGTACGAGGATGAATTCCACGCGGCGCACCCGATCATCGATGAGCTGCGCGAAAAGATGGAGGTCGTTGAGGACTTGCGCTACAGCCGCGAATACCTGGAGGCCGACAAGCGCTCTATCGCCAATGCCGTGCAGGTGTTTTTCAAGGATGGCACCCACACTGAGCAGGTCGCGGTGGAATACCCGATTGGGCATCGCCGCCGTCGGGTGGATGGCATTCCATTGCTGGAGGACAAGTTTAAAGCCAACCTGGCCACGCGGTTTACCGCGCAGCGCAGTGGCGAGATTTTTGCGTTGTGCAAGGATCAGGCGCGGCTTGAGGCTACGCCGGCGAATCGGTTTGTGGACCTGTTTGTGATCTGACAAACACCAAAAAGCTAACGGGGGAGCTAGCTTGTGTGGGAGCTGGCTTGCCTGCGATAGCATCACCTCGGTACTTCAGAAACACCGAGTCGCCTGCATCGCAGGCAAGCCAGCTCCCACAAAAGCCAGCTCCCACAAAAAGCCCGCTCCCACTTGGTCCATTACATACTGCCTTCCACATCATCCAGGCTGAATGTCTCGGTATGGTCGTCATAGGAGAAAATCTCCGCATAACGCCCCCACGCCACCACGCTTTCCAGGGTTTTCTCCACAAAGGCTTCGGTCATCGAGTCTTCCAGCTCCTGCTCAAAACGCACCCGTGGCGCACGGTGCCCGCTGCGCTCAAGCAACACTTGATGAATCCGCGCGGCCAGGGGCACGTGTTTGATCAAGTGCTCGGCGAACAGGGTTTTGCGCTCTTGCGTGCCGTAGTCGGCGAACAGCTTGCCGGCCTCGGTGAGGGTGATGTCCGCGCCCTTGAGTTCAGCGAAACCCAAATGCTCGAGCATCTCGGCCACCGGGAACAGGTCATCGACTTCCAGCAAGCGCCGTTCGGCCACGGTCGGCAAGCCGGCGTGGCCGTTGTAAGGCTCGGCGGCCAGGGTTTCGATCAGGCCGGCCATCAGGTTGGTGGATACCTCCGGCAGCAGGCTGCCCATTTTCAGCTCGGGTATTCCACGGCTGGCATCGGCGCTGCGTCGGTCGGTCATCAGTGCGTAGATGTCGTCGACCATTTGCCGGAACGTCGGGTCCAGGCGGTTGCGCGGGTGCGCGAACGGCACCTTGATCTCGGCCACCACGCGGCCGGGGTTGGATGACAGCACCAGAATACGGTCGCACATCAGCACCGCTTCTTCGATGTTGTGGGTCACGATCAGGATCGACTTGATCGGCAGCTGTTTGCCGCTCCACAGGTCGAGCAAGTCAGTGCGCAACGTCTCGGCGGTGAGCACGTCAAGGGCCGAGAAGGGCTCGTCCATCAGCAACAGCGTCGGGTTGACCACCAGGCCACGGGCAAACCCCACGCGCTGGCGCATGCCGCCGGAGAGTTCGCGCGGGTAAGCGTTTTCAAACCCGTCGAGGCCGATCAAGTCGATGGCGGCCAAGGCGCGCCGGCGGGTTTCCTTGCGCTCGACTTGCAAGGCTTGCAGGCCGGCTTCGACGTTTTCCAGCACGGTAAGCCAGGGGAACAGGGCAAAGGTCTGGAACACCATGGCCACACCTTCGGCCGGGCCGTTGAGCGGCGCGCCGTTGTAGCGAACTTCGCCGGATGATGGCTGGATCAGCCCGGCGATGATGCGCAGCAAGGTGGATTTACCCGAGCCGGAACGGCCAAGCATGCCGACGATCTCACCCTCGTGCAGGCTCAGGTCGACGCCGCTGAGCACTTGCAGCTCGTCTTTACCTTTGCCGAACACCCGGTTGACGTTTTTCAGCGAGTAGATTTTCGGGGTATCGGCAGTGTTTTCGGTGTAGGTAGTCATCACGGCGAATCCCATCAATTCAGACGAAGTTTGTTTTCAGCGATGGCGTACATCGGCCGCCAGACTGCGCGGTTGAACGCCACCACGAAGATCGACATCACCACCACGCCCAGGGCAATTTTCGGGAAATCGCCGGCCGCGGTGGTTTGCGCGATGTAGGCGCCCAGCCCATGGGCGACCACATTGTCCTGGCCCCAGGACACGTACTCGGACACGATGCTGGCGTTCCAGGCACCGCCCGAGGCGGTAATGGCGCCGGTGACGTAATAGGGGAAGATCCCCGGCAGCATCACCTTGCGCCACCACAGCCAGCCACGGATGCGGAAGTTGGCGGCGGCTTCCTTGAAGTCATTGGGGAAGGCACTGGCGCCGGCAATCACGTTGAACAGGATGTACCACTGGGTGCCCAGCACGATCAGCGGGCTCAGCCAGATATCCGGGTTGAGGTTGTAGTGCAGGATCACGATCACAAACACCGGGAACAGCAGGTTCGCCGGGAAAGCCGCGAGAAACTGTGCCAGCGGCTGGATTTTTTCCGCCAGTGCAGGGCGCAAGCCGATCATTACGCCTAAAGGCACCCAGATCAGCGAGGCGATCAGAATCAGCCCGGCCACGCGTAGCAAGGTGATCAGGCCCAGTACAAACACGTGGCCGACTTCGGCGAAGGTCACTTCGGTGCCGACGTATTGCACGATGTGGTACAGCGCATACGCGGCCAGCAACGCAATCAACGTGCCCCACACCCAGTCGATCACTTTTGACGCCGCCGGTGTTTCTGCCGGCAACGCCTTGAGCGCACCGCCCGCCAGGCTGAAGCGTTTGTTGCCGATCCGGCTGAAGGTGCGGGTAATAGGGCGCAGACTGCGTTGCACGATGCGCGTGCGCTGGATCAGGTTCAGCAGCCAGGATTGTGGCGCAGCGCCCTGGGACGCGGTGGTTTCCATGCGGAACTTGTCAGCCCAGGCCACCAACGGGCGGAACAGCAACTGGTCGTACAGTAGGATCACCACAATCATCGCCAAAATCACGTAACCCACGGCGTGCAGGTCTTTCTGGGCGATCGCCAAGGCCAGGTACGAACCTACGCCCGGCAGGGTGATGGTCTTGTCGCCGACGGTGATGGCTTCGGAGGCAACCACGAAGAACCAGCCGCCGGACATGCTCATCATCATGTTCCACACCAGCCCCGGCATGGCGAACGGCACATCGAGCTTCCAGAACTTCTGCCAGCCGGAAAGCCGCAGGTTGGTCGACACCTCTACCAAATCGTGGGGCAGCATGCGCAGCGACTGATAGAAGCTGAACGTCATGTTCCAGGCCTGGCTGGTGAAGATCGCAAAGATCGCCGCGAGTTCGGCGCCGAGCACGCGCCCAGGGAACAGCAGCAGGAAGAACGTCACCGTGAATGAGATGTAGCCGAGCACTGGCACCGATTGCAGGATATCGAGCACCGGCACCAGCAGCTTTTCAGCACGTCGGCTTTTGGCGGCCAGGGTGCCGTACAGCAGGGTAAAAACCAGCGCCGCGACCATGGCCGCGAGCATGCGCATCGTGGTGCGCATCGCGTATTCCGGCAGGTTGGCCGGGTCGAGGGAGATGACTTCACTTTGCAACGTGGCGATGGGCGCCCAGGTTTCCCGCGCGGTAAGGGAGAAAAACAGCAGAAAGCCGATCACCAGCGGCAGCGCGACCAGGTCCCAGCGGTTGGGCAGTAAGCGCAGGGTGGATGCCGGCAGGTAATCGCGGAACACTTTGTTCATAGGCATTCAGTCCTGCAGCGTTCAGATTCAGGGGCGTAATGGGAGTGAGCTTAGCTGCTGCACGAATGCCCCACCGGGAGGGACGGGCGCTGTTTTCGTGAGTCAGGGGCAACGATGCATTGCTGGCGGGATTGTACGTTTCTGAATGTTACAAGCACATAAATTTGCTGTCAGTTTCCTGTACGAACTGCGGCTTGGGCACCGGTTTTGCCTGCGTTGATCAACCTTCAGGAAAAGACTGATTGAGCTGCCGACATAATTAGCTACCCACACATCCTGTATCCCGGGAACCGCTTTCAGATAAATGCCAATCAATGGGTCAGATCACTTGCCGCAGCAAGTCTCTGCCAACCCACAACTCAGCACTGTCTGGATTTGAGAAAGCACCCTATGAATAGCGTAAATACCCGGCCACAAACGAACTCCCCAACGGGCTACGAGGCGTCGCAATATTCGCAGCCCCTTCGTCAGAAAAACATGGCCGATACCTCAACGGGTGTCGACACACAGGGCGATGCTGCAGCTCCTCGGCCGCCCGTGACGGCAGAGCAACGCGGTCAGTTTTCGAGCCACAACACCCTCGTTAACCAGCCGCAATTGCATAAGGTCGGCCCACAGGCTGAGACCCTGGAGTTGTTGGGTAAAAATAACCAGCTCCTGATCGACTTCAAGGCGTTTATCACCGAGTGCCAGGAGAAAATCGTCAATCTTAAAAACGATATTGTCGAACTGCGTGAGCAACTGAGTGCTCCATGCAAAGACACCGACGAGGCCCCCGTAGAACTGCCTCAAACACCTCAAGAGTCGGTTAAGCAGGTTGTTCAAGACGCTCGGACAACTGAAGTTGCCCAGGATCAAGAGCTTGAGGAGGCGCTCAAGCTAAATACGCAGTTGCGCGATGATATCGGCGAGCTCATGCAGCAGATGAAAGAGGCCTTTGAAGCGTTGGGCAAGGAGCTTAAAAGTATGACTGAGCACGTCAAGACGATGACCAAACCTGAAACCCAGGCGCCAACGGCGCCAGCGGATAAGTCCATTATGACCACCAGCGATGAGCCGGCAGATCCGACCAACGAGTCACCCACGCAGGCACTGCCCACCGCTGATCAATTCAGGGTGGACAACGCTAATATCGAAGCGGGTATTGCTGAGATGAAGTCCTACTACAGCACACAAATTTCATTGCTTGAGGAACAGGTTCAAGTGTTGAAAAAGCACCTTGACGAGGCGAAGCAGTAAGGCTTGGCTTCACTTCGGCAAGCGTGGGTCTCCAGCGCCCACGCTTGGCCGACTCGCGTACTTTATCCCTCAAACCGCAGGATCACCCGGCGGTTATGCTTGCTCTTCTTCTCGATTTTTTCGCAGAACACCCGGCCGATTTCTTCGGTATTGATCACGTGGGTGCCACCGCACGGCTGGATATCGATCCCGGCGATTTCTATTACCCGCACCGAGCCCTGGATGACCGGTGGCGCCACCGCCTGGGTGCGGGTGATCTGCAGCAGGGTCGAGTATTCCGAGGCGGGCATCGACAGGGTCTTCACGGCATGGGCTTGTTCGATCAAGGCATTAAGGTCGCGGGTGATGCTGTCCTTGTCGAGGGTCATTTCCGGTAAATCGAAATCCAGGCGGCCTTTGTCTGCGCTGATGCTGCAGCCGGTGACGGGCGCATCAATGATCGAGCACAGCAGGTGCAGGCAGGTGTGCATCTTCATGTGCTGGTAGCGCCGTTCCCAATCCAGGCCGGCATCCACCTGCACGCCCGCCGCCAATTGCTCGGGGCAGTGTTCAACCTGGTGCCAGATGATCGAGCGCAACACCGGGTCGCGCACGGTGCCGGTCACGTTGACCCGCGTGCCGTCGGCCAGGGTCAGGTGCCCGGTGTCGCCCGGTTGCCCACCGCCGGTGGGGTAGAACAGCGTGTGTTCCAGGGCAATGCCTTGTTCACTGACGGCAATCACCCGGGCGCTGAAGGCGTTCTGGTAGGGCGCGCTGTCAAACAGCGCCAGGGTTTCCATGGTATGCACGGACATGTTCAACCTCCGACGATCAGTGGGCTGGCTTGCAGCAGGTGACGCACCATTGCGCTTAAGCCAGGCGGGGAGAGCAGGGTGATCTCAAATTCGGGGCCACAGACTTTCAGGTTCAGCGGCAAGCGTGGCAGATGGTCGCCGGTATCCAGGCGACGCAGACGAAACTGCAAATGATGGCGCTCCTTCACCGTGGGCTCCAGCAGCAGCCCCTGCAAAGGGTGAAAGTCGGCATCCAGCACCGTGACCTTGTGGCTGGCGCTGACTTCGCCAACCACGTGCAAACGCTCATCCAGCGCGAAAGCCCCCAGGTAATTGCTGTGATCCGATTCGGCATTCTTTTGTAATTGGATCTGGTTGACCACCTTGACCTTGGTGCCCGCCGGCACATCCTGGGTGATCACACACGAAGGGCTGATAAACACGTTGTCGCCAATCAGCACATAGCCCAGCACACGGGCGCCGGAGCCGACCTCGACGTTATTGCCCAGGCGCGGGTGGCGTTTGCCGTCCGGGTTGTTGGCAATGCCTCGGGCGCCGAGGGTCACGCCGCAGAGGATGTAGCAATCATTACCGATCTCGCAGGTTTCGCCGATCACGGTGCCGAAGCCGTGATCCAGCACAAAGCGCCGGCCAATGCGGGCTGCGGGGTGGATTTCGGCGCCGGAGAGGATTTTGCCCTGGTTGCTGAGCTTGAGAGCCATGCGTGAAAACACACCGTTGGCCGGGTCGGGAAAATTCCACACTAAGTGTGCCAGCCGGTAGAACAGCACTGCCTTGAACGACGCGTAGGATTCCAGGATCAGTTCGCCACGCCCACGGGACGCCGGGTCGCGATAGGCATAGGCAATCAAGTCCTCTGCCACGGCCTGGGCGGCGTTCTGGATCAATGGCGCCAAATGCGGCTCCAACTGCTTCATCTGCGCAGGCGTCAGGGTCTGGATGAGGTGAGTGAGCAACTCATCGTGCAGCTGTTGCATGTCGATAAAGCCCCCCATGGAGGCACCCCCACAGTCTGGATGGTTGAAAAACCGATTATTCGAAATTGGGCAGGTAGCTATCGGCATTGTCGTAGACCATGGTCAACACCACCGTTTCAGGCGGGAGTTCGGGAGCGAGTTGGGCAATGGCAACCATGTTGGCGGCCGAAGACAAACCCAAGCTGATGGCGTCGGTGCGCATGATGCGTTTCATCATGTCGAGGCACGCCAGGCGTGAGACCTTGAGCATGCCGTCCAGTACACCCACGTTAAGAATGCTCGGGATCAAGCCGATCGACAGGCCCTGAATATGGTGCGGCGCGTGCTGGTCCTTGAGCAGGTCGCACTCTTCCGGTTCCACACCCATGATGCGCATCGCGGGCCAGGCTGCCTTGAGGGTTTCGCCGATGCCGGTGATATGGCCACCGGTGCCGATGCCGCTGACGAAGTAGTCCACCCGCTGCTCGCCGAAGGCGCGGAGGATTTCCGGTGCGGTGGTGTCGCGGTGAGTCTGCGGGTTGGCGCCATTACGCTGCTGGTTGAGCATCACGAAGTTGGGGTTTTCCAACTGCAGTTCCATGCACTTTTCGCCGTGGGAGTTGTTGCCCAGACGGCTGTCCGACAGCACCACCTTGGCGCCGTATAAACGCAGCAGTTTCTGTTTTTCGGGGCTGTAGTTGTCAGGGATCACCAGCACCACTTTGTAGCCCAGCACATTGCCGGCCATCACCAGGCCAATGCCGGTATTGCCGCCGCTGGGCTCGATGATGGTTTGCCCGCAGTTGCGAATCAGCACGCCTCGGCGTTCTGCGTCGAGGATCATGCCCAGGGCAATACGCGCCTTGTGGCTGCCGCCAGGGTTGAGGGATTCGAGCTTGGCGTAGACCTCGATGCCGAGGTCTTCGGAAAACTGCGCCAGGCGCACGATCGGCGTATGGCCGATCACGTCGAGAATGGAGTTATGCAACATCGCTCAGCCCCCGGATCAGTACAAAGGCATGTCGGGTTCGACGTCGCGAACCCAATGTTTCATGCCGCCCTGCAGGACTTTGGTATTGGCGAAGCCGGCGGCCAGCAGGGTGCCGGCCGCTTGCTCGGCGCGGGTTCCGGCGTAGCAGATCAGGTAATGGGTATTGTCGCGGCTGAGGCTGTCCAACTGCCCATCCAGTTCGGCCAGGGGGATATGCACCACGCCCGGCAATTTGCACACCTCCAGCTCGCTGGCGTCGCGCACATCCAGCAGCACGTCGGCGCTGCGTGGGTGTTCGAGCAGTTGCTTGAGCACGCGTGGTTTGATGTAGCGCTCCTCGGCCAACGCGGGCTGGCTCGGGAGGGCGTCCGCGCAAACGGCTGGCGCGACGCTTTCGCTGTGGCGCAGGTCTGAGCAGCATGGGCAGTCGGCACGGCGTTTGAAGCGGATCTCGCTGAACTTCATGGCCAGCGCGTCGAAGCGCATCAGGCGGCCCGACAGCGGTTCGCCGATGCCGATGAGTAATTTAATCGCTTCGGTGGCCTGGATCATCCCGACCACACCCGGCAGCACACCGATCACGCCCCCGGCGCTGCAATTGGGTGCCAACTCGGCCGGCGGTGCTGAAGGAAACAGGCAGCGGTAGCACGGCCCGCCTTTGTAGTTGAGCACGCTGATCTGCCCATCGAAGCGGTAGATGGCGCCGTACACCAGTGGCTTGCTCAGCTGCACACAGGCATCGTTGACCAGGTAGCGGGTGTCGAAGTTGTCAGTGCCGTCGATCACCAGGTCATAAGCGCCGACCAGCTCCAACGCATTGTCGGCGTTGAGAGCGGTGTCGTGGGCATTGATCTGGATATGGCTGTTGAGGTCTTGCAGCCGCCGCTTGGCCGACTCGACCTTGGGCATGCCCAAGGTGCTGTTGCCGTGCACGATCTGGCGTTGCAGGTTGCTGCTCTCGACCACGTCGAAATCCACCAGGCCCAGGGTGCCGATGCCGGCTGCCGCGAGGTACAGGCTGATGGGCGAACCCAGGCCGCCGGTGCCGATGATCAGTACCTTGGCTTTTTTCAGGTTCAACTGGCCTTCCCGGCCGACGCCGGGCAGGGTGATGTGGCGTACGTAGCGCTGCACTTCTTCGTTGCTCAGTTGGTCGACGTCCATGCCACCGGAGGTGGCCAGCAGCACTTCGATTTTGGCTTTTTCCGGCAACTGCTCATCGGCGCCGATCAGTTCTTCCTCGGCGGTGAACAGGAAGTGTTCCTTGAGCTGGTTGTTCTTTTCATGAAACAGGTGCGTGCGCAGTTGTGGGTGGCTGCTGCAGAGGTTTTCAATGACTTCGCGCAATGTCGATCCAGTGCCCTCAAGGGTCGATTCCGGCAGCTTGGCCACGCGAACCAGAATATCGGGGAAAGAGACAGCGTTCATGGACAACTCCGTGTGCAGGTCGTTGAAGGGTTTAAGGGCGAATTGCTTGCCATCCCAGGCAAACAGCTTTGAGCCCAGGGCCTGGCCCTGGCGCACGTCCACCACCAGGTAGCTGACGGGGTGGATCGGCTCACCCAGGAACAGTGCCTTGTCCTGGTCTTCATCACTGAAATAGGCGCCGACGTCCGGGTGGGAGTGGTAGATCACCACCACCGGGTTGTCGCTGCGAAACGCCTTGTTCATCAGCAGGGTGTCGGCCACCGAAAAGGTATAGCCATTGGCCGCGCTGCGCGGGTACATCTCGGGGTTCTTGTGGTGCAGCTCATTCTGGATATTGTTGCCCAGGTACACACTGCCATCGGCGAAGACAAAACCGCAGCATTCTTCCGGGTAGCTGCGGCTGGCATGGGCATAGATCTGTTCCAGAGCGGTGGGGCGGAGGACTTCCATGTTTCTCTCGCGTTGTTGTAGTTGTGGTTTAAGGGTCAATTTTTCTTGGCCAGGAGTTTTTCAACTGGCAACTTGGTGATCGCAAAGCCGGCCAGCAGGATGGCCGAGTACAGCATCAGGTCACGGGAAATTTCCACGCCCTCGTACCAGGCGCCGATGATCACCGCGAACACCGGGAAGATGATGAACACGAATGACAAAATGATCGGGCTCAAACGTTTGAGCAACATGAAGTACACGATAAACCCGCCCACCGACGCGACCAATCCCAAGTAGAACAAGGCACTCCATGAACGCAGGGTGATGTTTTCGAACGTCGGTGTTTCAAACCACAGGCCGGCCACGAACAGCATCAACCCGGCGATGCCGATGGGCAATGTGTTGTAGGTAATCACGCTGATGGCGCTGCCTTTTTGCTTGGTGATGACGTAGCACAAGGCATGCATGATCGCGGCGGTCAGAATTGCCAGCACGCCGAAGAATTCGGCGTGGTCCAGGTGCAGGCCCTGGCTCTTGATGATCATGTAGAGGCTGCCGAAACCGATGCCGATGCCGACCACCTGGGAAAAGTAGATGCGCTCGCGCAAAAACAGCGCGGAAAAAATCAGGATGAACACCGGCATGCAGCTGAACAGCAGCGCGGTGAGGCCGGACGACACATGCATCTCGCCGTAGTTGAGCAAGTAATAGGGAACGCTGAAGTACGACAGGGTCACAAATACGAAGAACCAGCGGCTTTCGCGCGGGAACAGGATCGGCTCGCGGCGCACCAGGGCAAAACACAGGAACAGCGGGAATGCGATCAGAAAGCGCAGCCCGGCGGACGTCAGCGGCGGCACGCTTTCGACGGCGATTTTGATGCCCAGCCAGGTGGTGCCCCAACTCAGGCACACGATGAGAAACATCACGCTGGTGACCAGACCGGCCAACCACTGTTTCTGATTTTTTGTTTTTGTAGTGTTTTCAAGAACGGCGGACATTGGCATCGTTTATTGCTTCCCTGAGCCGGAATTGAACTCTATATTGACTGTGTATTAAGTTGTTTCATCCGGTGATTGAACCCGTAAAAGCACACTATTAGGGCGAATGATGGCTGTCAAAACAAATATTGACATGGTGTCAATTATGCGTGAGGGGTTGTCCAGCGGTCAGGGCGTCAAGTACAAACGCCTGTCCGATGTGATGGAGCGGGGCATCCTTGAAGGCTTGATTGAGCCGGGGCGCAAACTGCCGCCCCATCGGGTTCTTTCCGATAACCTTGGCGTGACCATCGGCACCATCAGCCGAGCCTACGGCGAGCTGGAACGCCTGGGGTTAGTGGTGGCGCGTGTCGGTGACGGCACCTTCGTGCGCAAGCGTGGGATGGAGCGCCAGCGTGATGAAGGCTTTCGTAACGTCAGCGAAGAGCCGCGCCAGTACTTCGACATGAGCCGCAACATGCACATTCCCGGGCAAGAGACGGTGTTTCTGGCCCAGAGCTTCCAAACCTTGTCGACCAACGCCAAATTCCTCCAGGACATCAGCGCCTATACGCCGGATGCCGGTTTGCCGCGCTACCGCGAGGCCGGTGCGCAATGGCTGGTGCAGCGCGATTTTCATCCGATTCCCGAGCAGGTCATCTGCGTCAACGGCGGCCAGCATGGCCTGCTCTGCGCCATGATGGCGTTGCTGCGGGCGGGGGATACGGTGGTCACTGAGCAACTGACTTACCCAGGGCTTATCACCGCCGCACGTATGCTCGGTGTACGGCTGATCGGCCTGGAGATGGATGACGAAGGCGTGCTGCCGGGTGCGCTGGATGAAGTCTGTCGTAATCACCGGGTTTCGGCGCTGTACTGCACCCCGACGATCCAGAACCCGACCACGGCCGTGCTGTCGGTCGCACGCCGGGAAGCGCTGGCCAAGGTGTGCCGCGAGCATAATCTGTTGATTCTGGAAGACGAAGCCCACGGCGTGTTGGTGGAAGATCGCCCGCCACCGCTGAGCTTTTTCGCGCCCGAGCGTACGATTTTGATCAGCAGCCTGAGCAAGGCGGTGTCTGCCGGGCTGCGGGTGGGGTATGTGCATGCGCCACCGGCATTGGTCAGCCGGATTTCGGCGGCCTTGCGCTCGACCTGCTGGATGGCTACGCCGGTGACGCTGGAGCTGGCGACGCAATGGATCGAAAACGGCACGGCGGAATACCTGCTGCGCCAGCAAATCAACGAAATCAGCCGGCGCAAGGCTCTGGTGCGCGACCTTTTGGTCGGTTTGGAATACCGCACTCACCTCAACAGCCCGCACTTCTGGATTGAAGTGCCGGAGCCTTGGCGTGCGTCGGAAATCGAGGCGGAGCTCAAGCAGAATAATTACCTGATCGCCACCGCAGAGGCGTTTGCCGTAGGGCAGACGGCGGTGCCGCAGTTTATTCGGGCGAGTATCTGTAATACGTCAGGCGATGATCAGTTGCTGCGTGAGGGCTTTGATGCGCTGGCCACCGCGTTGGGGCAGGGCGGTGACAGGTTTCAGCTGTAGGCAGGTTTACCGCGTTATCGTTCATCGCAGGCAAGCCAGCTCCCACATTTGGAATGCATTCCCCTGTGGGAGCTGGCTTGCTGGGGCCAGTTCAGGTCTCCACCAGAATCTCCCCCATTTGGAATGCATTCCCTTGTGGGAGCTGGCTTGCCTGCGATGGCGCCCGTGCAGGCACCCACTATTTGAAGCGGCGCTCCACACCTTTTTCCACCAGAATCTTCGCCGAAATCTCTTCCACCGAAAAATGCGTGGAATTGATGTGCGCAATATTCTCGCGACGGAACAGATTTTCCACTTCGCGCACCTCGAACTCGCACTGGGCATAGCTGGAGTAGCGGCTGTTGGGCTTGCGCTCGTTGCGGATGGCGGTAAGACGGTCCGGGTCGATGGTGAGGCCGAACAGCTTGTGCGAATGCGCACGCAGGGCGGCAGGCAGCGTCAGGTGCTCCATGTCGTCTTCGGTGAGCGGGTAGTTGGCTGCGCGGATACCGAATTGCATGGCCATGTACAGGCAGGTCGGGGTCTTGCCGCAGCGAGACACGCCCACCAGGATCAGGTCAGCCTTGTCATAGTAGTGGGTGCGGGCGCCGTCATCGTTGTCGAGGGCGAAGTTCACCGCCTCGATACGCTCCATATAGTTGGAGTTGTGGCCAATGGAATGGGACTTGCCCACGGAGTAGGAGGAATGTTCACTCAGCTCCTGTTCCAATGGCGCCAGGAACGTAGAGAAGATGTCGATCATGAAACCATTGGAGGTTGCCAGGATCTCACGAATGTCTTGATTGACGATGGTGTCGAAAATGATCGGGCGAAAACCGTCTTTTTCAGCCGCCAGATTGATTTGTTGTACCATGGCCCGCGCTTTATCCACGCTGTCTATATAAGGCCGCGTGAATTTGGCGAAGGTAATGTTTTCGAACTGCGCGAGCAGGCTCTGACCCAATGTTTCGGCTGTGATGCCGGTGCCGTCGGAGATAAAGAAAGCAGATCGTTTCATTTGAGCCCTGGGCCTTAAGCTGATGGCGAATCTTGGATATGATAGGCGCGATTTTGCCGTCCCGCAGTGGGCCGCATTCTCACTTATTTTCCAGGTCCAGGCCACAAGCGCTGGCGTTTGCTCCTACTGAGCCGCCGGCGTCCTGAGCTTTTCCAACACAGAAAGTGGAGAGATCACCTTGGTAGAGTACGTAGTTTCCCTCGATAAGCTCGGCGTCCATGATGTAGAGCATGTGGGGGGCAAGAACGCATCCCTCGGCGAGATGATCAGTAATCTTGCAGGCGCTGGTGTGTCGGTGCCCGGTGGTTTCGCCACCACGGCCCAGGCTTACCGCGATTTCCTCGAGCTGAGCGGCCTCAACGCCCAGATCCACGCCGCGCTGGACGCCCTGGACGTCGATGACGTCAATGCCCTGGCGAAAACCGGCAGCCAGATCCGCCAATGGATCATGGACGCCGAGTTCCCCGAGAAGCTCAACGAAGAAATCCGTACCGCCTTCGCAGTACTGTCGGCCGGCAACCCGGACATGGCAGTTGCCGTGCGCTCCTCGGCCACCGCCGAAGACTTGCCGGACGCCTCTTTTGCTGGCCAGCAGGAAACTTTCCTGAACATCCGCGGCGTTGAAAACGTGATCCGCGCCGCCAAGGAAGTGTTTGCCTCGCTGTTCAATGACCGCGCTATTTCCTACCGCGTACACCAGGGTTTCGACCACAAGCTGGTGGCCTTGTCTGCCGGTGTGCAGCGCATGGTGCGTTCGGAAACCGGCACCGCCGGCGTGATGTTCACCCTGGACACCGAATCCGGTTTCCGTGACGTGGTGTTTATCACCGGCGCCTACGGCCTGGGCGAAACCGTCGTACAAGGCGCGGTTAACCCGGACGAGTTCTACGTCCACAAACACACCCTTGAGGCCGGCCGCCCGGCCATCTTGCGCCGCAACCTGGGCAGCAAGGCCATCAAGATGATCTACGGCGACGAGGCCAAGGCCGGTCGCTCGGTGAAAACCGTTGAAGTCGACAAGGCCGAGCGCGCGCGTTTCTGCCTGACCGACGCTGAAGTCAGCGAATTGGCCAAACAAGCGATGATCATCGAAAAGCACTACAAGTGCCCGATGGACATCGAGTGGGCCAAGGACGGTGATGACGGCAAGCTGTACATCGTGCAAGCGCGTCCGGAAACCGTGAAGAGCCGCACTTCGGCCAATGTGATGGAACGCTACCTGTTGAAAGAAACCGGCACTGTGCTGGTGGAAGGCCGTGCCATTGGCCAGCGCATCGGCGCCGGCAAAGTGCGGATCATCAAGGACGTGTCTGAAATGGACAAAGTCCAGCCCGGTGACGTGCTGGTCTCCGACATGACCGACCCGGACTGGGAACCCGTGATGAAGCGCGCCAGCGCCATCGTCACCAACCGTGGCGGGCGTACCTGCCACGCGGCGATCATTGCCCGTGAGTTGGGGATTCCCGCAGTCGTCGGTTGCGGCAACGCCACCCAACTGTTGAAAGACGGCCAGGGTGTGACCGTGTCCTGTGCCGAAGGCGACACTGGCTTCATCTTTGAAGGTGAACTGGGCTTCGATATCAAGCAAAACTCCATCGATGCGATGCCGGACCTGCCGTTCAAGATCATGATGAACGTCGGCAACCCCGACCGTGCGTTCGATTTCGCGCAGTTGCCGAACGCCGGTGTGGGCTTGGCCCGCCTCGAGTTCATCATCAACCGCATGATCGGCGTACACCCTAAGGCGCTGTTGAATTACGACGGCCTGCCGCTGGAAATCAAGGAAAGCGTCGACAAGCGCATCGCCGGCTACAACGATCCAGTGGGTTTCTACGTCGAGAAGCTGGTGGAAGGCATCAGCACCCTGGCGGCGGCGTTCTACCCGAAAAAGGTCATCGTGCGCCTGTCGGACTTCAAGTCCAACGAGTACGCCAACCTGATCGGCGGCAAGCTCTACGAGCCCGAAGAAGAAAACCCGATGCTGGGCTTTCGTGGCGCTTCGCGTTACATCAGCGAAGCCTTCCGTGACTGCTTCGAACTCGAATGCCGTGCCCTCAAGCGCGTGCGCAACGAGATGGGCCTGACCAACGTCGAGATCATGGTGCCGTTTGTACGGACCCTGGGCGAAGCGAGCCAAGTCGTCGACCTGCTGGCTGAAAACGGCTTGTCCCGCGGCGAGAATGGCCTGCGCGTGATCATGATGTGCGAACTGCCGTCCAACGCCATCCTGGCCGAGGAGTTCCTGGAGTTCTTCGACGGCTTCTCCATCGGGTCCAACGACCTGACCCAGTTGACCCTGGGCCTGGACCGTGACTCGGGGATCATCGCGCACCTGTTTGATGAGCGTAACCCTGCGGTCAAGAAGCTGCTGGCCAACGCCATTCAGGCCTGCAACAAGGCCGGCAAGTACATCGGTATCTGCGGCCAAGGCCCTTCCGACCACCCGGACCTGGCCAAATGGCTGATGGAACAGGGTATCGAGAGCGTCTCGCTGAACCCCGACTCCGTGCTGGAAACCTGGTTCTTCCTGGCGGAAGGCCAAGCGTCCGCTTAAGGGCGTGACGTCAAAAGTGCCGGTCACCCAGCCTGGGTGACCGGCATTCTTATCTGTACAGGGCGGAATTCCATCCGGACGCCGCCCTTTTTTGTGCAAGAGCATTATGCAAAGCAGCAGCAACCTATTTCCCGTCGCCTTGATCAGCGCTGAACGTCGTGGCGACCTGAGTGAAGATGTGTACCGCCTCAAACCCGGCAACAGCCCCGACGGCACCGTTGAGCTGGCTGTGACCCGTTTGGGCCTGGCAGATGTCCCGGAAAACCGGGGCACGCCGGTAATTTTATTGCACGGCAGTTTTTCCAATCGGCGCTTCTGGTATTCGCCCAAAGGTATCGGCCTGGGCGCTTACCTGGCGCGTCAGGGGTTTGATGTGTGGATCCCGGAAATGCGCGGCCATGGCCTGTCCAAGCGCAATCAGGATTACGCCAGAAACCGCGTCGCCGATTACGCGCGTTACGATTTGCCGGCGATCGGCGCGTTTGTCCGTGAGCAAAGCGCACAAATCCCGCACTGGATCGGCCACTCCCTGGGCGGCACTGCCTTGGCAGCGGCTTTGGGCGGTCAGCACCTTGGCGCGCCAGCCGTGGCGTCGGTAGCCCTGTTTGGCTGCCAGGTCAGCCGCACCCACTGGCCGTTGAAGATTCCGCCGCTGGAGTGGACCGGCCGTTTGCTCTTGAAACGCTTTGGTGAAGTATCCGGTGTACGGCTCAAACGCGGCCCCGAGGACGAGCCGGCAGGCGTGATGATCGAAGCCATGCGCTGGAACGGCCTGTTCGGTCGTTTTGGCGATGGCAAGCAGGACTGGTGGAAAGGCCTGGCCGATGTCGACGTGCCGCTGCTGGCGGTCAGCGCTGCTGGCGATCAACAGGACCCGGACTGGGCTTGTCGCAAGTTGTTCGAACAAGTTGGCTCTGAACACCGCCAATACCTGTGCCTGGGGCGCAAGCAAGGCTTCAGCGGGGATTTCGGGCACGTCGAGATGCTGGTCAGCAAGGCCGCGCAGGCCGAAGTGTGGCCGTTGATGGCGCAATGGTTGAAAGATCCACTGACACCTTTATTCGCAGCAGAGCCCCAGGTAGCTGCAACGGTTTAGCATAACCGCTCTGCCAAGGGCGTTTCACTCCAGAGAGGTTGCGGCTAAGATATGACGCGTCAAACGCTTCTGGTCATATTCAGTCGCGCAGTCGCTATTGCGTTGCGATGGCGTGGGTCTGATCATGGCCGCCGCTGAGGGGTGAGCGCTTAAACTTCAGCCGTTGTGACGCGTTTTTCTGATGTACACCGTGGGATGTTCGACCTCTTCCTTGATGACAGGAGTTTCCCGATGATTCATTACGTGACGCCCGATCTGTGCGACGCCTACCCGGAGCTGGTGCAGGTAGTTGAGCCGATGTTCAGTAATTTCGGTGGCCGAGACTCCTTTGGCGGTGAAATCGTCACCATCAAGTGCTTCGAAGACAATTCGCTGGTCAAGGAACAGGCCGACCAACCAGGCGCCGGCAAAGTGCTGGTGGTCGACGGCGGCGGTTCCCTGCGTCGCGCGCTGCTGGGCGACATGATCGCCGAGAAAGCTGCAAAAAATGGTTGGGAAGGGTTGGTGATCTACGGTTGCGTGCGTGATGTCGACGTCCTCGCCCAGACAGACCTGGGGGTTCAGGCGCTGGCGCCTCACCCCATGAAGACCGACAAGCGCGGCATTGGCGACCTGAACGTGGTGGTGACGTTTGCCGGCGTGACATTCCGCCCTGGTGAGTACGTCTACGCCGACAATAATGGCGTGATCGTTTCGCCAAGCCCGCTGAAAATGCCTGAATAAACCGCAGTAGCCGAAAGGGGTGAGGATGTTCGAGGAAGAAAACGCGCAATGGGGGCTGGTGCATGCCCTGGTGCTGGACGGTAAAGGCGGTGCGCGTTCGATTGCCCGGACTGAGCTCGATGATTTGCAGCTGCAGCCTCAGGAAAGCCTGTGGCTGCATTGGGATCGCAGCCATCCACAAACCCAGACCTGGTTGCGTAAATCCAGCGGTTTGAGCGAATTTGCCTGCGACTTGTTGCTGGAGGAAAACACCCGACCGCGCCTGTTGCCGCTGCCGGACAGCGAATTGCTGTTGTTTCTGCGCGGAGTCAACCTCAACCCTGGCGCCGAGCCGGAAGACATGGTCTCGGTGCGTATTTTCGCGGCAGCCAGTCGCGTGATTTCCCTGCGCTTGCGCCCATTGCGGGCTACCGATGAGCTGCTGGTGCAACTGGCTGAGGGCAAAGGGCCAAAAACCGCCTCTGAACTCATCCTTTATATGGCGCAGTACCTGACCAATAAAGTGCAGGATCTGGTCACCGACCTGTCCGAAGTCGTCGATTTAGAGGAAGAAAAACTCGATGCCGACGAACGGTATACTCCGGAGCACGGCAACGTCTTGCAGATCCGTCGACGGGCTGCCGGATTGAAGCGTTTCCTGGCGCCGCAGCGGGATATTTTTGCGCAGCTGACGCGGATCAAATTAGCGTGGTTTTGTGATGACGATGCTGACTACTGGAACGAATTGAACAACAGCCTGACGCGCTACCTGGAAGAGCTCGAACTGACCCGGGAGCGCGTGGGGCTGGTACTTGAGGCCGAAGACCGGCGCTTGAGCGTACGCATGAATCGCACCATGTACCGCTTCGGGATCATCACCGGGATCTTCCTGCCGATGAGTTTTCTGACCGGTTTGCTGGGTATAAATGTGGGCGGGATTCCGTTCTCTGCCAGCCCCTATGGATTCGTGATTGCCTGCTTGTTGATGGTCTCGGTAGCACTGGGGCAATGGTGGCTATTTCGACGATTGCGCTGGGTTTGACCTGAATATGACCTGAACACAGGCAGGGGCACATGTGACCCAAAGAATTTAACCCTCGTCTTTTAACTCACTTGCGAGAGGTCTTTATGCACGATCCGTTCGAACAGTCTTTGCGTGACATGCTCAATGCGTCGCCATCCAACCGTGATGACGATGCATGCCTGGGCCGCGTGTTGAAAACCGCCAACCGTCAGGTAGGGGCGGGTGACCTGTTCGGTCTGCTGGGTCGTTGGTTGCCGGCGTTGATGATGGCCCTGAACAATGGTTCGGCCCACGTATCGCCGGTTTCGCGTCGTAAACCTCTTGCTCGCACTGCTGATAAGGCTGATTGAATATGGAACTTGATCTCTGGACCCAGAGCCTGGTCACCGCGATGACCGCATTGTGGACCAAGGTGGCGAATTTCATTCCCAACCTGTTTGGTGCTCTGGTTTTGGTGTTGCTGGGCTTTGTCGTGGCCAAGTTGCTCGACACCCTGCTGTCCAAATTGCTCGCAAAATTGGGGCTGGATCGCTTGATGGCGGGCACCGGCCTGACCAAGCTGCTAGGCCGTGCAGGGCTGCAAGTGCCGATCTCAACCCTCATCGGTAAGATCGTTTATTGGTTCGTTCTGCTTATTTTTCTGGTTTCTGCGGCTCAATCCCTTGGACTTGAGCGAGTTTCAGCTACGCTCGACATGCTGGCGCTGTATTTGCCGAAGGTTTTCGGCGGCGCGCTGGTGTTGCTGGTAGGTGTTTTACTGGCGCAACTGGCCAACGGGCTGGTGCGCGGTGCTGCTGAAGGCGTGGGGTTGGACTATGCTGCGGGCCTGGGGCGAATTGCCCAGGGGCTGGTGATCATCATCAGTATTTCCGTCGCGATCAGCCAGCTGGAGGTCAAAACTGACCTTCTAAACCACGTGATTGTGATTGTTTTGATTACCGTTGGTCTGGCAGTTGCGCTGGCCATGGGTTTGGGAAGCCGGGAAATTGCCGGTCAGATTCTTGCGGGAATCTATGTGCGTGAGCTGTATCAGGTTGGGCAACAGGTGCGTGTGGGCGAGGTCGAAGGGCAAATCGAGGAGATCGGCACGGTCAAGACGACGGTGCTGACCGATGACGGTGAGCTGGTATCGCTGTCCAATCGGATTCTCCTCGAGCAGCAGGTCAGTAGCCGCTAACCCGGCAAATCCTGCTAATGTACGCCGCCGCAAACCCGGGAGACCGGGCTGTAGCGGACATTGACCTGACTGTCGGCACGACTTGTTTTGAATAAAGCCCAAACGCTGTCCACGCGCTATGACCCCCGTGAGCTCTCTGATGAGGAGTTGGTCGCGCGCTCGCACACGGAGCTGTTTCACGTAACACGCGCGTACGAAGAATTGATGCGCAGGTATCAACGCACTCTGTTCAACGTTTGTTCAAGGTATTTAGGGAACGATAGAGATGCGGATGATGTCTGTCAGGAAGTGATGCTCAAGGTGCTGTACGGCCTGAAGAACTTCGAGGGCAAATCGAAGTTCAAGACATGGCTCTATAGCATCACGTACAACGAGTGCATCACGCAGTATCGTAAGGAACGGCGAAAGCGTCGCTTGATGGACGCTTTAAGTCTGGACCCCCTTGAGGAAGCGTCTGAAGAAAAGGCGCCGGTACCCGAGGAAAAGGCCGGACTTGATCGCTGGTTGGTGCATGTGAATCCGATTGACCGGGAAATTCTGGTGCTACGATTTGTCGCAGAGCTGGAGTTTCAGGAAATTGCTGACATCATGCACATGGGTTTGAGTGCTACAAAAATGCGTTACAAGCGTGCTCTTGATAAATTACGTGAGAAATTTGCGGGCGAGACTGAAACTTAGTGCGTGGCAAATATCTCTTACGTGTAGGCAAGTTCTGTTAGACTTGTCGCCGAGTTGTCCCCCGGTTTGTGGGACTGCTTTACAATCACCAGATGGGGATTTAACGGATGAAACTGAAAAACACCTTGGGCTTTGCCATTGGTTCTATTATTGCCGCTACTTCTTTCGGCGCACTGGCACAAGGCCAAGGCGCAGTTGAAGGCGAGCTGTTCTACAAGAAGCAGTACAACGATAGCGTTAAGCACATCGAAGACGGCTTCAACCCAGGCGCTCGCATTGGTTACTTCCTGACCGACGACCTGTCGTTGAACCTGTCCTACGACAAAACCAACCACACCCGTTCGAACGACGGTACTGGCAGCCAGAAGATCGGTGGCGACACTAGCAGCCTGACTGCTCAGTACCACTTCGGCCAGGCTGGCGTTGACAGCCTGCGTCCATACGTAGAAGGCGGTTTCGGCCACCAAAGCCGTGGCAACGTCAAAGCTGACGGCCACAGCGGTCGCGACCAGTCCACCCTGGCTATCGCCGGCGCTGGCGTGAAGTACTACTTCACCAACAACGTGTACGCTCGTGCCGGTGTTGAAGCTGACTACGCACTGGACAACGGCAAGTGGGACTACTCCGCACTGGTCGGCCTGGGTGTGAACTTCGGCGGTAACGCTGGCGCAGCTGCTCCAGCTCCTACCCCAGCACCAGCTCCAGAGCCAACTCCAGAGCCAGAAGCTCCAGTTGCTCAGGTTGTTCGTGTTGAGCTGGACGTTAAGTTCGACTTCGACAAGTCGGTTGTTAAGCCTAACAGCTACGGCGACGTGAAAAACCTGGCCGACTTCATGGCTCAGTACCCAGCTACCAACGTAGAAGTTGCTGGTCACACTGACTCCATCGGTCCAGACGCCTACAACCAGAAGCTGTCCCAGCGTCGTGCTGACGCTGTTAAGCAAGTCCTGGTTAAAGACGGCGTTGCTCCTAGCCGCATCACCGCGGTAGGTTACGGCGAATCCCGCCCAGTTGCTGACAACGCAACTGAAGCTGGTCGCGCTGTTAACCGTCGCGTAGAAGCGTCGGTTGAAGCTCAAGCTCAGTAATTACTGAGTGGTAGAAAAAAGCCCGGCTTAGGCCGGGCTTTTTTTTGCCTGAAATTTACCTCAGGCGCTGGCTGACACAGTAATAGAGGCGGCTTGCCCTGCGCCAGCAACACTGCCGATCACCAGGATTGCAGGGCTTTTCAGAGCAAACACCTGTGCATCGGTATGCATGTGCGCCAGAGTGCTGCGGCACTCGCGTTGCTGAGGCAATGATGCGTTCTCGATCATCGCCACCGGCGTATCCGCTGCCATTGCGCCCTCCAGCAATTGCTGACGAATCTCCTCCAGCTTCGCCACGCCCATATACACCACCAATGTCGTACCGCCCTCGGCCAAGGCACGCCAGTTCAGGCTGCTGTCGTCCTGGGTATGCGCCGTGACCAGCGTCACACCGCGGCTGACCCCGCGCAGCGTCAGGGGAATATCGCAGTTCGTTGCACCTGCCAGGCCCGCGGTAATCCCGTTGACCAATTCCACCTCAACCCCGCGTTCACGCAACCACAGCGCTTCTTCGCCGCCCCGGCCGAAAATACACGGGTCGCCGCCTTTAAGTCGCACCACGCATTTGCCTTGGCGCGCATAGCGCAGCATCAGGCGGTGGATAAAATCCTGGGGTGTCGAGCGGCAGCCGCCGCGCTTGCCCACGGTTATCACCCGAGCATCCGGGCAGTGCTCCAGCACCCTCGGGTTGACCAAATCATCGATCAGCACCACATCGGCTGCGTGCAGGGCGCGTACCGCCTTGAGGGTTAACAGCTCCGGATCACCGGGGCCTGCGCCTACCAGCCAGACTTTTGCGCTCATGTTTATCCCCTCACACACTGATTGCGATTGGCAGCGACGTGCTGGCCAAAAGACGTTTGATTTCCGGTACACAAGAGCCGCACTGCGTGCCGCAACCCAGTTCCTGCTTAAGCCCGTCCAGGTCCAGGCCACGGCCGATACCGGCACATACCGCGCTTTCACTGACGTTCTTGCAGTTGCACAAAATTTTACTGCTGGCTGCCGCGCCGCCCGGTGGTGCACTGAGTGGCGCCAGCAGCCAGCGCCGTAGTTGATCGTCGGCACGGCCTTCCAGCCACAAACTCTGCAACCAATGCCGTGCCAGGGTTTCGCCGGCCAGGCGCAGTGCGGTGATGCGGCCTTTTTCGATTTTTACCCGCTTGCCAATCGAACGCCGCGGATCGTCATAGGCCATGACCGGGCCGTCATTGAGGCCCAGCAGTTCGTCGATACGGGTTAACAGTTGCAAGTCGGGCGCCTCGGTATGGGCTGCGCGCACCAGAAGAGCCGGCCGTTCACGCCCGGCCAGGCTCAAGCTGACGTAGGCAAAGCCCTCACACAGCGGGCGTAGGGCGTCAAAGTGTTGCTGCACATTTCCCTCGATCAGCGCGAACAGCTGCCACGGCAGTTGCACTGGCTCCAGGCGCACGCCGCTGTGTTTGAGTTCGGGCTGTTTTGACAAGGGGTCGAACGCCGGCTGGGTCAGGGCATTAACACCGCCCTTGAGAAAGCGATCACCCCAATGCATCGGCAGGAATGCCTGGCCCGGGCGCACGCTGTCATCGCTGCTGACGGCGATAATCACGCTGCCACGACGGCTTTTCAGGCTGACCAGATCGCCCTCTTTGAAACGGTGCCGACGCAGCTCATCCGGGTGCAGGCTCAGCAGTGCTTCATTGACGTGCCCGAACAACTGCGCGGCTGTGCCGGTGCGGCTCATGCCGTGCCATTGATCGCGCAGGCGCCCGGTGATCAGGGTCAGTGGGAAGCGCGCGTCACGTTGTTCTTTGGCGGCGCGGTAAGGGTCGGCGATAAAGTGCGCGCGGCCGCTGTCTGTCGGGAACACACCCTCGGTGTACAGGCGCGGCGTGCCCGCTTGTGCGCCCGCGGGAAATGGCCATTGCTGCGGGCCGAGCTGATCGAGCAGAGCATGGCTGATTCCCGACAGGTCAAGGTCGCGGTTACGGGTCAACATCTTGTACTCATCAAAGATCTGCGCCGGTTGCTCGAAGGCGAACAAACTCGGCAACCCCGGACGCAAGCGTTGCTCAAGGCGCTGTGCGAAATCCACGGTAATCGCCCAGTCCGGCCGTGCTTCCCCGGGTGGGTCGATGGCGCGGCGTACGTGGGAAATCCGCCGTTCGGAATTGGTCACCGTGCCTTCTTTCTCGCCCCAACTGGCGGCGGGTAACAGCAGGTCGGCGTAGGCGGCGGTTTCGGTGGTGCGAAAAGCCTCCTGCAACACCACGAACGGGCAGGCCGCTAATGCCGCACGCACGCTGTTCTGGTCCGGCAAGGATTGCGCGGGGTTGGTACAGGCAATCCACACGGCCTTGATCTTGCCGGCCTGGATCTGTTCGAACAGTTCGATAGCCGTCAGCCCGGTAGGCGCCGGCAACGATTCAACGCCCCAATAGGCCGCGACTTCAGCCCTGTGCTCAGGGTTGGCCGCCTCGCGATGCCCCGGCAACAGGTTCGACAAACTGCCGGTTTCGCGCCCGCCCATGGCATTTGGCTGGCCGGTCAGGGAAAACGGCCCGCAACCCGGCCGACCGATAGTGCCGGTGGCCAGGTGCAGGTTGATCAGCGCACTGTTTTTGGCGCTGCCGGCGGTGGACTGGTTGAGCCCCATGCACCACAGCGAGAGAAAACTGCCGGAGGTGCCGACCCACTCTGCACACACGCGCAACTGCTCGACGCTGATGCCGCACAACTGCGTGACCATCTGCGGCGTGTAGTCATGCACCAGTCGTTTCAACTCGAGCAACCCATCGGTATGCGCTTGGATAAAGTCGCGGTCGATCCAGTCTTCCCACAGCAACAGGTGCAAGATCCCATGGAACAGCGCCACATCGGTGCCCGGCAGGATCGCCAGGTGCAGGTCGGCCAAATCGCAAGTGTCTGTGCGCCGTGGGTCGATCACCAGCACTTTCATCTGCGGGCGCCGCGCCTTGGCTTCCTCAAGACGTCGGAACAATACCGGATGGGCGTAGGCCATGTTGCTGCCGACGATCATCACGCAATCACTTGCCTCCAGGTCTTCATAGCTGCACGGCGGCGCATCGGCGCCCAGGCTGCGCTTGTAGCCGACCACTGCCGAAGACATGCACAGCCGCGAATTGCTATCGATATTGTTGGTGCCCACCAGCGCGCGGGCCAGCTTGTTGAAGCTGTAGTAGTCCTCGGTCAGCAACTGGCCAGAGATGTAAAACGCCACGCTGTCCGGTCCATGTTCGGCAAGGGTGTCGGCGAACACGTTGGCCGCGTGGTCCAGGGCGGTGTCCCAGTCGGTGCGGGCGCGGGACAGGCCTTTGCCCAGGCGCAGTTCCGGGTACAAGGCACGGGCGGTCAGGTCGCCGGTCAGGTGCAGGCTCGAACCCTTGCTGCACAACTTGCCGAAGTTGGCCGGGTGGTTCGGGTCGCCTTGCATACCCAGGATCTGCACCCCGTCATGCTCGATCAGCACGCCGCAACCCACGCCGCAGTAACAGCAGGTGGACGCGGTGGTCTGGCGGTTCATCAACCGGCGTCCCGCAGGGCCAGCATCACCCGGCCGTTTTCTACGCGGGCGGGGTGATGATGGGCGCAGCCGATGTCCGGCGCCTGGGCTTCACCCGACGCCAGGTCGATCTGCCAATTGTGCAGCGGGCAGGCCACGCGCTTGCCGTAGATCAAGCCTTGGGACAGCGGCCCGCCTTTGTGTGGGCAGCGGTCATCAAGAGCGAAAACCTCATCGTCACTGGTACGAAAAATCGCAATATCGCCTTTTGGCCCATTGATGATGCGCGAGCCCAGGGCGTTGATTTCATCGAGGGCGCAGATATCCAGCCAGTTCATGCCGACACCTCCAGCTGTTTGACGGGGATGACCTCGAATTCCTTTTTCAGCAGCGGCTGTTCCAGGCGTTCTTTCCACGGGTCTTGTTCGAATGACAGCGAGAATTGCAGGCGCTCGTTGAGGGCCTGGCGCCGGGCCGGGTCTTCCAGAACGGCTTTCTTGATGTGCTCCATGCCTACCCGTTGCAGGTAATGCACGGTGCGCTCGAGGTAGAAAGCCTCTTCGCGATACAGCTGCAGGAACGCGCCGTTGTATTCACGCACCTCTTCGGCAGTTTTCAGCTTGACGAAAAACTCCGCGACTTCGGTCTTGATCCCGCCGTTGCCGCCGATGTACATCTCCCAGCCGGAGTCGACGCCGATAATGCCGACGTCCTTGATGCCCGCTTCCGAGCAGTTGCGTGGGCAACCGGACACCGCCAGCTTGACCTTGTGCGGCGACCACATATTGAACAGGTCGTGCTCCAACTCGATACCCAACTGCGTGGAGTTCTGCGTGCCGAAGCGGCAGAACTCGCTGCCCACGCAAGTCTTCACGGTGCGGATGGATTTGCCGTAAGCGTGGCCGGAGGGCATGTCGAGGTCCTTCCACACACCGGGCAAATCCTGTTTCTTGATGCCCAGCAGGTCGATACGCTGGCCACCGGTGACCTTGACCATTGGCACGTTGTACTTGTCGGCCACATCGGCAATGCGCCGCAACTCCGACGGATTGGTCACGCCGCCCCACATCCGTGGGACTACGGAGTAGGTGCCGTCTTTCTGAATATTGGCGTGGGCGCGTTCGTTGATCAGGCGCGATTGCGGGTCGTCCTTGGCCTCGCCGGGCCAGGTGGAGATCAGGTAATAGTTCAGGGCCGGGCGGCAGGTCGCGCAGCCGTTGGGGGTGCGCCAGTTCAGGTAGCTCATGGTGCCGGCGATGGTCAGCAGGTGCTGGTCGCGGATCGCCTGGCGGATTTGCCCATGGTTGAGGTCGCTGCAGCCGCAGATGGCTTTTTCGCTTTTGGGTTTGACGTCGGCGGCGCCGCCCACGGTGTTGATCAGGATCTGTTCCACCAGCCCGGCGCAGGATCCGCAGGAGCTGGCGGCTTTGGTGTGCTTCTTCACATCGTCAACGCTGAACAGCCCGTGTTCCTGAATCGCCTTGACGATGGTGCCTTTGCACACGCCGTTGCAGCCGCAGACTTCAGCGTTGTCTGCCATGCTCATGGCTTTGTCCTGGCCTTGGTGGCCGACATCGCCTAAAGCATTTTCGCCAAACATCAGGTGATCACGAATCTCGCCAATCGCGTGGTTCTCACGGATCTGGCGGAAATACCAACCACCGTCGGCGGTATCGCCGTACAGGCACGCGCCAACCAGGATGTCGTCCTTGATCACCAGCTTCTTGTACACGCCGCCAATCGGGTCGGAGAGGGTGATGGTCTCAGTGCCTTCGCCACCCATGAAATCCCCGGCGGAAAACAGGTCGATACCGGTGACCTTCAGCTTGGTCGAGGTCACCGAGCCTTTGTAAGTGGCAAAGCCCAACTGGGCCAGGTGATTGGCGCAGACCTTGGCCTGTTCGAACAGCGGCGCCACCAGGCCGTAGGCGATCCCACGGTGGCTGGCGCACTCGCCGATGGCATAGATGCGCGGGTCGTAGGTTTGCAGAGTGTCATTGACCAGAATCCCTCGGTTGCAGGGGATGCCGGATTTCTCTGCCAGTTCGGTGTTGGGGCGGATGCCGGCGGCCATCACCACCAAGTCGGCGGGGATGATGTCGCCATTCTTGAACTGCACCGAGCCGACACGACCATTGCCGGCGTCGTGCAGGGCTTGGGTTTGCTCGCACAGGCGAAACACCAGGCCACGGCTTTCCAGTTCGGTTTGCAGCAACTGGCCGCTGGTCTTGTCCAGCTGGCGTTCCAGCAGCCATTCGCCGATGTGCACCACGGTCACGTGCATGCCGCGCAACATCAGGCCGTTGGCGGCTTCCAGGCCGAGTAGGCCGCCGCCGATGACCACCGCGTGCTTGTGGGTCCTGGCGGTGTCGATCATGGCCTGGGTGTCGGCGATGTCGCGGTAGCCGATCACACCCTGCAAGGTATTGCCGGGGATTGGCAGGATAAAAGGCGTCGAGCCGGTGGCAATCAACAGACGATCGTACTCGGCCTCGCTGCCGTCCTCAGCGATGACGATGCGTCTTACACGGTCGATCTGCACCACTTTGCGGTTGAGCAACAGCTTGATGTGGTTGTCCAGGTACCAGTCGAGGTCGTTGAGCACGATCTCTTCGAAGGTCTGCTCGCCGGCCAGCACCGGTGACAGCAGGATGCGGTTGTAGTTGGTGTGGGGCTCGGCGCCGAACACCGTGATGTCGTACAGGTCGCTGCTCAGCTTGAGCAATTCTTCAAGGGTGCGAACCCCGGCCATGCCGTTGCCGATCATCACCAGTTTGAGTTTCTTCATGTCGTTCTCCGCAATGGCTCGACAAATCGTGCGCAAACAAAAAAAGGCGCCCCCACCAGTTACCTGGCGAGGACACCTTTGTCCGGTCCCGTTCTCTCGGGAAGCTCGACCCTTCGACGTTGAAGGGGCGGCTATATGTGAGTTGTTGATGAAGCTAATGCAGCGGTTGTGCCAAGTCGCCGGACGCCCGTTTTATTGGGATTCCCATCGATATTGCGTGGGAATTCGCCCCCTAGTGGTGCAGCAGCCAGTACAGCAGCACCAGATTGACCAGCAGCGAGACGGTCGCCAGGGTTTGCCAGACCTTGAGCGGCTCGCGCTCCAGCAACGGTTTGGGTCGTACGCTCAATTCACGGCGGTCGGCCTGTTCCAGCACCAGCAACCATTCCTCGGCGGTTTCATAACGTTCTGCGGGCTGTGCGGCCACAGCGCGTTCCAGGCTCAACGGCAACCAGTCCGGTAAATCGGGGCGGTAACGACTGGCGCTGACGGGCTGGGTGAAACGTGGCCGCTGGAAAGCTTCGATTTCACCGTAGGGGTAATGCCCGGTCAGCAGGTAATAGAGCGTGACACCGATACTGTATAAATCCTGTTGCGGCGTAGGACGTTCGCCACTGAAGGCTTCGGGCGCGATAAAACTTGGGGTGCCGGGCAGCAAATGGGCGCGGTCCTCGGAAAGCCCCGGGCAGTAGGCCAGGCCGAAATCCAGCACGCGTAATTCGCCATCATCGCCCAGCAGCAGGTTTTCCGGCTTGATGTCACGGTGCAGGATCTGCCGTCGATGCAGAAGGCCCACTGCCCGCAGCAAACGCTCGGCAATGGACTGCCATTGCGCCAAGGGCAGCGGGCCTTGTTGCTGGAACAGCTGCGCGAGGGTCTGCCCCGAATATTCACGCATCACGTAGTACAAATGCTGACGCCCACTGGCCGCATGCACTTCAGGAAACGCGCGCCCGGCCACTCGTCGCAGAAACCATTCTTCCGACAGCAAGGCTTGGCCGGCGTCGTTGTCATCGTCGCGGTTGAGCGGCAAGGTTTTCAACAGCCAAGCTTGTTGCTGGGCATCGCGCACGCGGTACAGCAATGACTGTCGGCTTTGCGCCAGCAGGCTTTCAACCTGCCAGCCTTCAAAGCGTTGCCCGGCCTTCAGGGGCGGTGGCAGCGGCCATTGCTGCAACTGCACCAGCGCATCGCCCAGGGTCGCGGCGCCTAGCTGGTCGATACGCACCAGCAGCGCGCTGGCATTGTCCTGGCTGGCGGCCAGGTGTGCGGCACTGACGAGCGTGTTCACCGCCACATCGAGATTGGTTTGTTCGCGCAGGATCGCGCTGATGCTGTGGTCGCCCAACGTGGCCCACACGCCATCGCTGAGCAGCAGGAAGCACTCGCCTTCGCGCAGTTCACCGTCGAGAAAGTCCAGCACCAGGTGCTGATCCAGGCCGAGGGCGCGCTTGAGCACATGCTGCATGCCCGGTTGTTCCCACACATGGTCTTGCGTGATGCGCTGCAACTCGCCGTCCAGCCAGCGATACACCCGGCAATCCCCCACATGCGCCAGGGTGAAGCGCTGGCCGCGAAATACCAGGGCGCTGAGGGTGGTCAGCAGCGGCTGGCCACCGCCGTTGGCCTGCAACCAGCGGTTCTGTGCCAGTAACAGTCGCTCCAGTGCCTGGGCCACGCCCCAGGTTTGCGGCGTGGCGTAGTAGTCCAGGGCCAGCGCCTGCAAGGTTGAACGGGCGGCCAGGCCACCGTCGGCGCATTGGCTGACGCCATCGGCGATGGCGCACAGGTAACCCTTGCTTGCGGCCAGTTCCGGCATGGGCGTGACCACCCGCAGGGCGTCCTGGTTTTCTGCCCGCGGGCCGATGGCGCTGGCCTGGGCGACGCTCAGTTGCAGGCTCATCAGACGCGTGCGGCGGTCACGGCGGCCGAGCCCCACGTGGTTCTCCAGCGACGCTTGACGCCGTGCAGGCCGAACCAGGCCAACACGCCAAGGCTGGCAAATAACCACAAGGCCAGCTGATAACTGCCGGTGCTCTGTTTGATCGCGCCCATGCCTGCCGCCAGAGCAAAGCCGCCAATGCCGCCCGCCATGCCGATCAGGCCGGTCATCACGCCTATTTCGCGGCGAAAACGCTGGGGCACCAGTTGGAACACCGCGCCATTACCTGCACCGAGGCCGAGCATGGTGCAGACGAAAAGCGCCAGTGCGGCGTAGGAACTTGGCAGGTTGAAACCCACGGCGGCGATGCAAATCGCTGCCACGCCGTACATGCCGAGCAGGGTGCGAATCCCACCGAAGCGGTCGGCCAGCGCGCCGCCCAATGGGCGCATCAAGCTGCCGCCAAACACACAGGCGGCGGTGTAGTAGCCGGCGGTCACCGGGCTCAGGCCGTACTGGTCGTTGAAGTAGCCGGGCAGGGCGCTGGCCAGGCCGATAAAGCCGCCGAACGTCACGCTGTAGAAGAACATGAACCACCAGCTGTCGCGGTCGCCCAGGGCTTTGAAATAGTCGGCCATGGACTTGGCTTTCGGGCGCTCGGGCGCATTACGCGCGAGCCACGCGAACACGATCAGTGTCAGCACCAGCGGGATCAGCGCGAAGCCGAACACATTGCTCCAGCCAAATGCGGCGGCCAGTACCGGCGCCAGCAAGGCGGCAAACACGGTGCCGGAGTTGCCGGCGCCGGCGATACCCATGGCCTTGCCTTGGTGCTCAGCCGGATACCACTGGGAGGCCAAGGGCAGGGCGACTGCAAAGGATGCACCGGCCATGCCCAGGAACACGCCCAGCAACAGCGCTTGCTCGTAGGTATGGATGCCGAGTTTCCAGGCGCCGAACAGGGCGGCGATCACAATCACCTGGCCGATCAGCCCGGCGGTCTTGGGTGACAGCTTGTCGGCCAGCATGCCCATCAAAAAGCGCAGCACCGCGCCTGCCAGGATTGGCGTGGCCACCACCAGGCCGCGTTGCTGGGTGGTCAGGTGCAGGTCGGCGGCAATCTGCACCGCCAGTGGCCCCAGCAGGTACCAGACCATGAAGCTCAGGTCGAAATACAGGAACGCGGCAAACAGGGTCGGGGTGTGCCCGGATTTCCAGAAGCTTGATTTCATCACGCACCTCAACGGTTGGGGGTCTTGTCAGAAGGCCTGTTGGCCCCAATCGCCGGGGCCAAAACGAAAAAAAACGCCGCCATCGAGTTCGCGAGTGCAAACCGGATGAGCGACGTCTTTGTCGTAGAAGGGGCAACCGCCGTTGGCTACCTGTAATAAGTGCTTAGCAAGAGCTGCGCCAGTTCAGCCGAGCAGCTCACTCATGGCGATGATCTGCTCGGCCACCTGGATCAATTTCTGCTGGCGGCTCATGGCCTGGCGGCGCATCAGGGTGTAGGCCTCTTCCTCATTGCAGTGCTTCATTTTCATCAGCATGCCCTTGGCCAACTCGATGCGCTTGCGCTCGGCCAACTGTTGGTCACGGGCCTGGAGCTGGGCGCGCAAGGCCTGGTCGCTTTCAAAGCGGGCCATGGCCACATCGAGAATCGGCTGCAGGCGCTGGGCCTGAATGCCTTCGACGATGTAGGCGCTGACCCCGGACTTGATCGCCTGGCGCATCACGTTCGGGTCGTGCTCATCGGTGAACATCACGATTGGTCGCGGCTGGTCGCGGCTGACCAGCACCACTTGCTCCATCACATCGCGTCCGGGTGACTCGGTATCGATCAGGATCACGTCCGGGCGCACCGTTTCGACGCGCGCCGGCAAGTCGATGGTCAAGCCGGACTCATCGATCACCTCGAAACCGGCCTCGGTCAAAGCGGCTTTGAGGCGCCCGACCTTGCGCGGGGTGTCGTTGATCAACAGGATTCGTAACATAGTCGTGGTCCTGTCAGCGCAGTGCCTGGCGGCTGGTAAGGTCCGCCAGGGCATGCAGGCGGAAGCTGCGGGCGTAGGCGGCGGGGTCGGAGCCGTCCCAGATCTTGCCGTCGATCAATAGGCTGCTGCGCATGTCTTGGGCGTTGGCCGGGACGCCAACGGCAGTCGCGGCCTGGCGATACAGGTCCAGTTGCTGCACCTGGCGAGCCACGCCCAGGTAGTCCGGGTCTTCGCGCAGCAGGCCCCAACGTCGAAACTGGGTCATGAACCACATGCCATCGCAGAGGTACGGCAGGTTCACCTCGCCATCAGCAAAAAAGCGCAGGGCGTGCGGGTCTTGCCACTGGTTGCCGAGGCCGTCGTCATAAGCCCCCAGCAAGCGGGGTTCGATGCAGTCGAGCGGGGCATCGAGGTACTCGCGAGCGCTGAGCAGTTGTGCGGTGGAGCGGCGGTTTTCCTGGCTTTGTTCGATAAAACGGCTGGCCTCGAGGATCGCCATAACCAGTACGCGGGCGGTGTTTGGGTAGTGATCGACGAACGCCTGGGTGCAGCCGAGCACTTTTTCTGGGTGGTTTGGCCAGATCGACTGGGTAGTGGCCAGGGTGAACCCCTGGTTTTGCTTGACCGCGCTGGCGCACCAAGGCTCACCGACACAAAAACCGTCGATGCGCCCGGCTTGCAGGTGCGCGATCATCTGCGGTGGCGGCACCACCACACTGTCTACATCTTGCAACGGGTGAATGCCTTGGCTCGCCAGCCAGTAATACAGCCACATGGCGTGGGTGCCTGTGGGAAATGTCTGGGCGAACGTCAGCTTTGTTCGGCTTTGGTGCACGTGGCGGTCGAGTGCCTCAGGAGTGGTCACGCCCTGCTGTTGCAGGCCGTGGGACAGGTTGATGCTCTGGCCGTTCTGGTTGAGCCCCATCAGTACCGCCATGTCGGTGGGCGCCACGCCGCCAATGCCCAGGTGTACGGCATAGATCAACCCGTACAGGCTGTGGGCGGCGTCCAGTTCACCGCTGACCAGTTTGTCGCGCAGGCTGGCCCAGGAGGATTGGCGCTTGAGGTTCAGCGTCAGGCCGTAGGGTTGGGCAAATCCCTGGGTGGCGGCGACCACCAATGAAGCGCAGTCGGTGAGTGCCATGAAACCCAGGTCCAGGCTGCTCTTTTCCGGGGCGTCACTGCCGTTGACCCACGCCAGTGGGGTGTTCACCGGGCTGTTGCCGACCGAGTCGTTCATCAACACCTACCTTTTCTGTCAAAAAAAAAGCATCGCTCCTTCGCATGGCAGTACAAGCCATTGCCGGGTAACGACGCCTTTGTCTGTAAGCCTGCTCCGACGTTGGCGCGGGCTCTGATGCAGAGTCCGTAGCAAGGCACATGCCACGGGCAGGCGGATGGAGCCTGCCGTCACCTTTCCATCAAGATTGAAACTCGAGTGCCTTTCAGTATGGCCGCTTCTTTGCGCCCGACTGCCAGGAACACCCAAGTTGCCTATCGATTCACCGACCCTGATGAGCTACCACCGATGAGCTCTCCCTGGCTATGCCGCTGGCTGCTGTGCGTTGCATTGCTGTGGGCCAATGCCTGCGCCTGGGGCGCAAGCTACGAAGCCCGGGATGAAAGCCTGCACACATTTTTCAGTGCGTTGTCGCATTCTTTGGGGGTGCCCGTCGTTGTCAGCCGCGAAGCGGCGCGTAAACGCATTTGCGGCACCTTCGATCTGGAGGCTGCGCAGCAGACCCTCGCAACCGTCGCCGAGCAGCAGGGCCTGATCTGGTACAGCGACGGGCAGGTGCTTTACCTGTATGACGCCAGCGAAGCAAAAAGCTCGGCGGTTGCGCTGCGGCACATTCCGGTCGACAGGTTGCGCGGGTTCATGCGCCGTTCGGGGCTTGATGAATCACGTTATCCGCTCAGAGAGAGCGGCGCGCGCACGTTCTATGTGTCCGGGCCACCTAATTATGTGAACCAGGTGTTGCACCTGGCCCAACTGATGGACAGGCCGCGCACCGAAGTGCGTGTCGGTAAACAGGCCTTCGGTGTGGTGCAGGTGTTCAACACCCATGTGGCAGACCGTCAGTACGTCATGGGTGACGACAAGGTCAATGTACCGGGCATGGCCACGATGATCGAGAACCTGCTGGCTATCGAGCAGAAGGATGCCAGGCAGCGCCCTCCGGGTTTGCTGGCTGACAAGAGCCTGTTGGTGATGGCCTACCCGGACTCCAACAGCTTGCTGATCAAGGGCAAGCCTGATCAGGTCAAGGTGATAGAGGAACTGGTGGCGGAGTTGGACAAGCCCAAGCGACCAATCGAAGTGTCGCTGTGGCAGATCGATGTAGACCGTAGAGAACTCGACAAGATGGGCGTGGCCTGGGCTCAGGAAACCGGCACCGGAGCCTCCGTGACGCGGGTGCTGGAGCCCTTGGATGACAGCCGTTTGATGGCACAGCTCGGTGTTCTTGAGCGGCGACGCAAAGCCAGGATCACCGCGTTCCCCGTGCTGCTTACCCAAGAGAATGTTCCAGCGGTTTTCCAGGACAACCATACTTTTTACCTGCCCAAGCCTGGTGCTGACAGCGGCAAGTGGGAGCCCGTTGGGTATGGCACCGAAGCCAGCGTGCTACCACGCTTTGCGGCAGCGAATCAGATTGAAATGCAGCTGACCCTTGAGGATGGCCGTCAACTGGACAGCAAACTCGAGCCAGGCTCGGTCGGGGCAGTAGGGCGGGTGGGAATCAAC
>NZ_WKDV01000089.1:0-3646 GCF_021605825.1 Pseudomonas sp. PA-6-3C | reverse complement strand
TGATGGCCTCCCGGCGAAGCTGGCTTCGCCGAGAAGTGTCCACCATGTCCCCGCACACCCGTCAACCATGTGTCCGGTCCGTACAGGGCGTTTGCCAAAAGTGACCCGCTGTAAGAGCGGAACCATAAGCCGCCGTTACCCAAATAACGGATATACACGCCGACAAACCGCCACCAAAAGCCAATCAATCCCGCGCCAGCGCCTCAATCGGGTCCAACCGCGCCGCATTCCGTGCCGGCACAAAACCAAACACAATCCCGATCAACGTCGAACACGCAAACGCCGTCACAATCGACCCCACGGAAAACACCATCTCCCACTCCTTCACAAACAGCGAAAACAGATACCCAATGGCGTAAGACAACGAAATCCCAATAACCCCGCCGATCAAACACACCATCACCGCCTCCACCAGAAACTGCTGGCGAATATCCGACTGCCGCGCCCCCACCGCCATGCGAATCCCAATCTCACGGGTGCGCTCAGTCACCGACACCAGCATGATATTCATCACCCCAATCCCCCCCACCAACAACGAAATCACCGCAATCAGCGACAACAGCAGCGCCAGGGAGCGGCTGGTTTTCTGCACCGTCTGCATGATGCTATCAAGGTTATTGGTGAAAAAATCCTTGGTCCCATGCCGCTGCAGCATCAGCTTGTTAACGTTGTCTTCCACCACCTTGCTCGGCTGCCCATCCTTGATACGCACGGTAATGCTGTCCAGATGCCGCTGCCCCAACAGCCGCCCCGCCGCCGTTTCATAAGGTACCCACACGTTCAACGCCTTACTGGCAGCGAACATGTTTTTATTGTCAGCCGTCACCCCGATCACCGTACACGGCAGGTTCCCAACCAGGATCACCTGCCCCAGTGGGTCCACGTTCGGCCCGAACAGGCGATGCCGAGTGTTGTGGTCAATCACCACCACCTGCGCCTGACGCCGCGCATCACTTTCACTGAAGGCAATCCCGGCTTCGAGCTTGAGCCCTTTCACTTTGAAATACCGATCACTGACGCCATTCACCTGCGCATCCAGGTCGATATTGCCAAAGCGCAGCAACAGGTTGCGCCCTACCACCGGCGTGGCGCTGTCGACGTAATACAGTTGATTCAACGCATCCACATCCGACGGCATCAACGTCTCGATGGCCGACGCACGACTGTCGCCGAAACTGGTGCCGGAAAAGATATCGATGGTGTTGCTGCCAATCGCCTGGATGTCCTTGAGCACATAACGCTTGGCCCCCTCGCCGATCGCTGAAATCGACACCACCGAGGTAATGCCGATGACAATTCCCAGCATGGTCAGCAAGGTGCGCATGCGATGGGAAATCAGCGCGACCCAGGCCATATTGAAGGCCTCCTTGAACAACCCCAGGCTCGCCACCAGGCGCCGTGCGCCGCTGCGATTGGGCTCAATCGGCGCTTCGCTGGGCAACTCCAGCCCCACACTGTCATTGGCCTTGTCGCTGACTATCTCGCCATCACACACCTCGACAATCCGCTGGGCGTTCGCCGCGACCTTGGGGTCGTGGGTGACGATAATCACCGTGTGCCCGGCCGCGTGCAGCTCGGCGAGGATGCGCATCACCTCCTTGCCGCTGTGGGTGTCGAGGGCGCCGGTGGGCTCGTCGGCGAGGATCACCTCACCGCCATTCATCAAGGCCCGGGCGATACTTACGCGCTGTTGCTGGCCACCGGAGAGCTGGCTCGGGCGGTGGGTGGTGTGCCCCGCCAGGCCCAGGCGCGTGAGCAGGTCGCGCGCGCGGCTGTGCCGTTGGCTCTCGGGCGTACCGGCGTAGATCGCCGGCATTTCCACGTTATGCAAGGCGCTCAAGTGCGCGAGCAAATGGTAGCGCTGGAAGATAAACCCGAAGTAATCCCGGCGCAGTTCCGCCAACTGCTCATCGCCCAGCGAGCGGGTCTCGATGCCGTTGATCTTGTAGCTGCCGGCGGTGGCGTAGTCCAGGCCGCCGAGGATATTCATCAAGGTGGATTTGCCCGAACCCGAGGCACCGATGATCGCGACCATTTCGCCGGCATGAATCGTCAGGTCAATGCCCTTGAGTGCGATGAACTCGCGCTCGCCGGCCATGAAACTGCGGGTAATGCCCTTGAGCTCCAACAGGGGTTGGGTCATGGCTCAGTTCCCCGCCACAGCTGGGCTGGCGTCGCCGATCACGACTTTGTCGCCCTCGGCCAGGCCCTCCAGGATCTGCACCTTGACGTTGTTATTGATGCCAGTCTTCACATCCCGCGACAGCGCCTTGCCCTTGGCGTCCAGCACCCGTAACGGGTAAGTGCCGTCGTTATTGCGCGCACCAAGCGCCGCCACCGGCACTATCAAGGCCGCCTGGGCAGTGTCGAGCACAATACGCACCTGGGCGGTCATGGCGATGCGCAGACGATGGTCCGGGTTAGGCACGTCGAACAGCGCGTTGTAAAACACCGCGGTGTTCTGCTTGGGCGTACCGGCGGTCTGGGTTTCGAGGAAGTTCTGCGGCGCCGGCTCCGTGCCACGCAGCTTGGCGTAGTAGCGCTTGTCGGCTTCACCCAGGATGGTGAAATACACCTGCTGGCCGGGGCTGATATGGATCACATCGGCCTCCGACACCTGGGCCTTGACGGTCATGGTGTCCAGGTCGGCCAGCTTGAGCAGCACCGGCGCCAACTGGTTGGCGATCACGGTCTGGCCTTCCTGCGTGACGATGCCGACTACATCGCCGTCAATGGGCGCGACGATGCGCGTGTACGCCAGATTGACCTTGGCGGTATCGATCTGGATATGCGCGCTTTTGATCTGCGCATCCAGGGACAACAGGTTGGCCTGTTGCACCTGGAACGTGGACTCGGCATCTTCAAAATCCTGACGCGATACCGACTCATCCACCTGCAAGCCCTTGTAGCGCTCATACACCGACTTGGCCTGCTTGAGCTGCGCCGCCGTGGCGCGGCGCTGGGCCTGCAGGTTTTCCTCATCCACCTGGGCTTTACGCAAGGTGTTTTGCAGAATCAGCGGGTCGATCTCCGCCAACCACTGGCCCTTCTTCACCTTGTCGCCGACCTTGACCTTGAGCGACTTCAACTGCCCCGACACCTGCGCGCCAACATCGACCTGCTTGATGCCCTCAAGCAAACCGGTGGCCAACACCGCATTCTCAATATCACCGCGCTCAGCCGTGGCAGTGAGGTACTGCGGCGCATCGGCAGGAGCCTGCACCGTGTACACCACCAGGCCAATGGCAACAGCCAACACCGCGAGCATTCCAATTTTGCGAAACTTAGACTTTTCCATAAATGACCATAAAAAGATGAAGAGGGCCTAAAACGGCACGGTCCAGTGTGGGAGCTGGCTTGCCTGCGATGGCATCAACTCGGTGTGCCTGACACACCGAGGTGTCTGCATCGCAGGCAAGCCAGCTCCCACAGAAAAGCAGATCCCAGGTATATGCAACTCCGCTTTTCGCTTTTGATCTAACCACTCAGGTCGGCTACTAGGCCGCCGTGCTGTAGATCTTGATCTTGATCTGCTTTTGATCTGAGGCGCCCCGTTAACCACGATGGCCGAACGCAGGCTTGAATCCGTGGGTAACCCGGCAGGACGCCGGGTTAGCCGCGCTGGGCCAAGGATGGCCCATCGCGG
>NZ_WKDV01000088.1:0-3822 GCF_021605825.1 Pseudomonas sp. PA-6-3C | reverse complement strand
GCGATAGCGGTGGGTCAGGGTTAGATGTGCGTCCTGACCCACCGCTATCGCAGCGATGCGGCGACCCGACAAGCCAGCTCCCACATTTGATTTTCATTGCATGAAAAAGGGTCTCATACCACCAACCGCTCCAACGCCTCGCGCAACTTCCCCGCAATTGCCACCGGCTGGTTCGATGCCCGATCCACAAACACATGCACAAAGCGCCCCGCCGCACTGGCTTCGTCCTCGCCGGCCTTGAACACCGCCAACTCATATTGCACCGAGCTGTTACCAAGCTTTCCAACCCGCAGGCCGATATCCAGGCGATCCGGAAACGCGATCGAGGCGAAATAATCGCACGCCGAACTCACCACAAACCCCACCACCTCACCGTCATGAATATCCAGCCCACCTTCTTCAATCAGGTAGGTATTCACCGCCGTGTCGAAAAAGCTGTAATAAGTGACGTTGTTCACATGGCCATACACATCGTTGTCGTGCCAACGCGTGATGATCGGCTGGAAGTGACGGTAGTCGGCGCGTTGCGGCATTGAGTCAGGCATGGGCGGTTCTCTGGAAAGTGGGTTTACAGATCATTCAGGTGGGCTTGCGCCCACTCACGCACCTCGGCGTATGGGTAGTCCTCCAGCGCAGCAAAACCCGGTATGCCCCGCGCCTTCAGCTTGGTAAACAGCGGCACGCTGATACCGCCGAGAAACCGCGCCAGCCGTTCCGCTTCTGGCAGGTTCGTGGTGTGTTCATGATGCCTGTGGATAAAATCACCGCACAGCCCCATGAAGTTTTTATCCACAAGTGGCGGCAAACTCGGCGGCGGCGGCAAATGTGCGACGTGGCCGTGGCATACCGAACAATGCCCGCAGCGTTGAGGGGCATTTTCATCACCAAAGTACTTGGCCAGACGCTGCCCCAGGCAATGCTCGGTAGCAAAAAGCTCGAGCATGGCGTGGATCCGCGCCACTTCCGTCACTTCATGGTGCTTGAAGCCTGTGTATAACTCGGCGCTCAGCACCCGTGGATCAAAGTCGGTATCGAGCAGGCTGTAGACCTCGGTCATCTGCTTGCTTTCCAGCTCAATCAGGCCCTGTTCCTGGAAGTAGTCCAGCGCCTTCACCACCCGGCTGCGCTCGGCATTGTGCTGTTGGTACAGCGCATCGAAATCCACCGTCGCCCAGGTTTTGGCGCGTTTACATACCTGGATGATCGCCGCGACAAACTGCTGCCGCTCGCCGGAAAACCGCGCCAGCAACGCCTCGGGCTCGATCAGGTATTTGAAGCGGTATTCGGCGTAAAACGCATAACGCGGTGCGATCACACCCTTGAGCTCCAACTGCACCAGCAGCGTCTTGAGCGGCAGCTCGCGGATGTTGCTGTGGTCCGACAGCGACCTCAGCAGGAACTCCCACTGGCCCTCGCTTCGCGCCGCCTGCAACTCCTCCAGTACACGGCGAATGCCCTCCTGCTCCGGCGTATCGCCATACACAAAGTTTTCCAGCACATTGAGGCTGTCGCGGTTGGCCAGCACCAGGCAATCGGACGGCTGTCCATCACGCCCGGCGCGGCCGATTTCCTGGCTGTAGTTCTCGATAGACTTGGGCAGGTCGAAGTGCACCACGTTGCGAATATCACTCTTGTCGATGCCCATGCCGAACGCGATGGTGGCAACAATGCAATTGGAGCGCCCGCCCATGAAACGCTGTTGGATACCTTCGCGTTTATCGTGGGGCAACCCGGCGTGATACGCCTCGGCCTGGATGCCATTGCGGTTCAGGTGTTCGGCAATCTGCTCGGCGGTTTTTTGCAACGTGACGTAAACGATGCTCGGCTGATTGGCCCGCGCGCTCATCCACTCGACCAAGCGCCGGCGTTTGTCGTGGCCGCTCACCGGCTCTACCAACAAGTTGAGATTGGGCCGGTAGAAGCCCGTGGTGATCACATCATCCGGCGCAATGGCGAACTTGGCCTGCATGTCGGCAATCACCTTGGGCGTGGCTGTAGCCGTCAGCAGCAGCGCTTGTGGGATATTGAACTGGCGCTGGTAGTCCGGCAGCTTCAGATAGTCCGGGCGGAAGTTGTGGCCCCATTCGGAAATACAGTGCGCCTCATCCACCACCAACAAGGAAATCTGCACGCTTTGCAGGAAGTTACGGAAGCGCTCGTTCTTTAAGCGCTCCACGGAAATCATCAAAATCTTCAACTCACCCGAACGCGCGCGGGTCATCACCTCATTGGCATCTTCACGGCTCTGCGCCGAATCGATACTGCCAGCAGAAATGCCATGGCGCTGCAGGAAACCCAACTGGTCCTGCATCAGCGCCAACAGCGGCGACACCACCAGCGTCAGGTGCGGCAACAGCACCGCCGACAGCTGATAACACAAAGACTTGCCGGAACCGGTGGGAAAAATAGCTGCAGCCGAACGACCGGCCAGCACCGCGCTGATCGCGGCCTCCTGGCCCAAACGAAACTGTGGATAACCAAAGACCTGTTGGAGGGTGTTGTGCATAAGCTGTCACTCCATTGACCGCTGAACGAGTCAAAAACATAGACCAGCGATCAGTAAAAGGTCGGGGATAAACGCTACAAACTGATACAGAGAAAACCAGCAAGACCGCGCAAAAATGCAGACAGTAGCACGCTTGATTACAAGCCCCGACAAGGAGTCGTGAATGTCTCGCATGCCACCGTTTTCTTTGCTCCTCGCAATGCCCTTGCTGCTGATGGGCTGTGCAACGCCGCCGAAACCCACTTCCGAGCAACTGGCCGTGCATGCCTTTGAAACGCCCGAAGACTTCTCCGCAAATGCACTGCCTATCGTCAAGGCATCCACTCTCTATGCCCAGTTGATCCCCATGCAGTCAGGCGACGAACGTCCCATGACCCCGTCCTGACTGATCGTTCCTCACGCTCTGCGTGGGAATGCCGCCTGGGACGCTCCGCGTCCCACCTCCGCGCACGGCTTTAAGCTTGGGCATTGGTGACGCAGAGCGTCACGGGCGGCATTCCCACGCAGGAGCGTGGGAACGATCTAAGTGGTTAAACCATACGTTTATTGCTCGAAATTACGCTGACTTCTAAGGTTCGCTCCGTCGCTATCAATATGACCCCGTCCTGACTGATCGTTCCGCACGCTCTGCGTGGGAATGCCGCCCGGGACGCTCCGCGTCCCACCTCCGCGCACGGCTTTAAGCTTGGGCATTGGTGACGCAGAGCGTCACGGGAGGCGTTCCCACGCAGGAGCGGGGGAACGATCAGGAAACCTGTGGGAGTCGGGCTTGCCCGCGATGGCGGTGTGTCAGGCAGGGAAATATTGCCTGACACACCGCCATCGCGGGCAAGCCCGACTCCCACATTGGCTGGGTGTTGCCAAAAAATCACTGTCAAACCGAAAATTCCGGAAAGCTTTGTGGGAAGCAGACAAACACCGTGTAGTCCTCTTCCCAAACTGATCAAAACACCTGCCAAGCCCTCTACATAACCTCCCTTCACATGACCGAAACTAGTGACCTCTCAACTGTCCCGGCAAAAACCGTGAACATCGAAAGGACTCAACGATGGTCGACTACAGCTCTTGGGGCTCGCTCCTCATTCTTATTGCCCTTACTGTCCTGCTCGATAGTAAGTTGAAGCATCCCGAGCTCAGAAAATGGTTCGGACTGGCCCTCATCCTCACCGGACCAATGCTTCTAATCGTCGCCACTTCCTGGCTGAGCGAATTACAATTCGACAGTCTTCCGACATTCGCCTTTATCATTGGCATCCGTCTCTTTTTCACCCGAAACAAATTCCGCCGCCAACGCAACCCTCCCCCTCACCCACTCC
>NZ_WKDV01000087.1:0-3902 GCF_021605825.1 Pseudomonas sp. PA-6-3C | reverse complement strand
GGATTGATCATCGGTGCCCAGCCAGTTCACCGTCGAGGGCGGGCTGGGGGCAGGGCGGGTCAATTCGTAATTGGGTGTGTCGTCGCTGAACGGGATCGGCGGGAACAGCATCCAGCCGCCGTCCTGCTTGATCAGCTTTTGCACGTAGTCACTGCGGTAGTCGGCCTGGAAGGGCAACTGGCCGCCGAACTGTTGCTCGGTGTAGCGCTTGAACACCGGGAAATACAGCTCGTTCTTGAAGCTCAGCACCAAGGGTTTGTCATTGGCGATCAACTCGCCGCCCAGGGTCAGGATAAACAGGCCGATAAACAGCCACAGCGACCACCAGCCGCGGCGGTTCTTCTTGAAGCGCTCGAAACGCCGACGGGCCACCGGAGACAGATTAAGCATCAGGCGTTCCTCGCGGCGAAGTCGATACGCGGGTCCACCAGGGTGTAGCAGAGGTCGCCGATGAGTTTTATCAAGAGCCCGAACAGGGTGAAGATAAACAACGAGCCAAAGACCACCGGGTAGTCGCGGGATACGGCGGCTTCGTAGCTCATGCGGCCCAGGCCATCGAGGGAAAAGATCACTTCGATCAACAGGGAACCGGCAAAAAACACGCTGATAAATGCCTGGGGAATCCCCGAGATCACCAGCAGCATGGCGTTGCGAAACACATGGCCGTAGAGCACCCGGCGTTCACTCAAGCCCTTGGCACGGGCGGTGACCACGTATTGGCGCGTGATTTCATTCAGGAATGAGTTTTTGGTGAGGATGGTCAGCGTCGCGAACCCGCCGATCACCAACGAGGTGACGGGCAACACCAGGTGCCAGAAGTAGTCGGCAATTTTGCCGATTGTGCTGAGTTCGTCGAAGTTCTCCGAGACCAGCCCGCGCACCGGGAACCAGTTCAGCGAGGTGCCACCGGCGAACAGCACGATCAGGAACATCGCAAACAGGAAGGCCGGCATCGCATAACCGATGACAATCGCGGTGCTGCTCCACACGTCAAAGCTGCTGCCGTGGCGCACGGCCTTGCGAATCCCCAAGGGGATCGACACCAGATAGGTGATCAAGGTGGCCCATAAACCGAGGGAAATGGTCACCGGCATTTTTTCCAGGATCAGGTCGATCACGCTTTTGCCGCGAAAGAAGCTGTTACCGAAATCCAGTTGGGCGTAGTTCTTGAGCATCAGCCACAGGCGTTCCGGCGCGGGCTTGTCGAAGCCGTACTGCTTTTCGATGTCCTTGATCAATTTGGGGTCCAGGCCGCGGCTGGCGCGCGAGCCGTTGACGGCTTCGCCACCACCACCGCCGATGCCGCCGCCACCGATGCCCTGCAGGTGCGCAATGGCCTGTTCAACCGGGCCGCCAGGCGCGGCCTGCACGATCACGAAATTGACCAGCAGGATGATCACCAGCGTGGGGATAATCAGCAGCAGGCGCCGCACGATATAGGCAAACATCAGCGCGTTCCTCCGCGTTTTTTCAACTCGGCGTTCATTTGCTCATTCGTCAGTGGTGTGGGGCTGATTTCCCACCAGGTTTCCAGCGCTTCGTCGTTCTTGGCCTCAATGGCCGGGCGGCCGAAGCGGTTCCACCACGCGGCCGAGGTGCCCGGTGGGTAGTAGTTGGGGATCCACAGGTAATTCCATTGCAGCACGCGGTCCAGGGCATGGGCATAGGTGAGCATCTGCGCCTGGGTGTTGGCTTTGACCAGCCCGCTGATCAGGGTATCGACGGCGGGGTCTTTGAGCACCATGTAGTTGTTCGCACCTGGGTCGTAGGCGGCCTGCGAGCCGAAGTAGTTGTACAGCTCCATGCCTGGCGACGTGGTGACCGGGAAGCCGATGACGATCATGTCGTAGTCGCGGGCCATGATGCGGTTGACGTACTGGGACGAGTCTATGCGGCGGATATTCAGGGTGATGCCGATCTGCGCCAGGTTGCGCTTGTACGGCAGCAACAGGCGCTCAAGGCCGGCCTGGGCATTGAGGAAGGTGAACTCCAGTGGCTCGCCGTCGGCGTTGACCAGCTTGTCGCCCTTGGGTGTCCAGCCGGCGGCTTCCAGCAGTGCCAGGGCTTGCAGCTGTTTGTCACGGATCATGCCGCTGCCGTCGGTGACCGGCGCCTTGAACACTTGGGTGAATACTTCGTCGGGCACCTGGCCGCGCAGTGGCTCAAGAATCGCCAGTTCCTCTGGGGTCGGCGGTTGGCTTGCAGCCAGCGGGCTGTTGGAGAAGAAGCTCTGCTGGCGGATGTACATATTGCGCATCATCTGCCGGTTGGCCCATTCGAAGTCCCACAGCATCGCCAGCGCCTGGCGCACGCGGCGGTCCTTGAACATCGGTTTTTGCACGTTGAACACATAGCCCTGGGCCGGTTGCGGCATCTCCTTGGCCAAGTGCGCACGTTGCAGGCGGCCATCGTCGAGGGCCGGGCCGTTGTAGCCGATGGAGTAGCCCGTAGCGGAGAACTCGCGGTTGAAGTCATAGGCGCCGCCACGCAGCACCTGGCGGGCCACCTCGGTGTCGCCGAAGTACTCCAGGCTCAAGTGGTCGAAGTTGTACAGGCCCCGGCTGACGGGCAAGTCCTTGCCCCACCAGTCGGGGTCGCGGGTGAAAGTGATGGTGCTGCCGGAGTCGATTTTGCTGATTTTGTACGGGCCGCTGCCCAGCGGCGCTTCGTAGCCGCCACCGTTGGCGAAGTCGCGGGTTTTCCACCAATGCTCGGGGAATACCGGCAGGGTGGCGATATCCAGAGGCAGGGTGCGGTTTTCATTGCTGGAAAAGTCGAAGCGCACCTGGCGCTCGCCTTCGACTTCGACGTGTTTGACGTCGGCGAACAGGGTGCGAAAGCGCAGGCTGCCTTGGGTCATCAGCAGGTCGAAGCTGTAGCGTACATCTTCGGCGGTGATTGGCGTGCCATCGGCAAAGCGTGCCTTGGGGTTGAGGTAGAAGCGCAGCGAGAGGCCGTCGTCGGCGCGTTCCATTTTTTCGGCGACCAGGCCGTAAACGGTGTAGGGCTCATCCAGGGAGCGCTGGGCCAGCGGGGCGTAGAGCCAGCCGTCGACCTGGGAGACGCCGATGCCTTTGTCTATGTACGGCAATACATGGTCGAAGCGCCCGATTTCGATGGCTGAGCGTCGCAGGCTGCCGCCTTTGGGCGCGTTGGGGTTGGCGTAGTCGAAATGGGTGAAGCCGGTGGGGTACTTGGCCGGTTCGCCGTAGACCGTGAGGTAGGTTTGCGGGGCCGCGATCACGGCGGTGCTGGCCAGTAGCAGGGCCAGGGTGGAGCTGAAGAGTTTTGTGGAAAAAACCAATCGCATTATCAGCCTTGAGCGCCGGGTGAACAGTAATAGGGATTTGTACGTTAACGGCTTATGGGTTGCCAGTCACTTGATGCACAACGGCCCACCAAAAGGCGGGCCGTTGTTTATAGCATTAGTGCAGGCAGGATCAGTCCTGGCGGCTGGTGACTTCCAGCAGGTGGTAGCCGAACTGGGTTTTTACCGGGCCTTGCACGGTGTTGACGGGGGCGCTGAAGACGACGGTGTCGAATTCCTTGACCATCTGGCCTGGGCCGAACGAACCCAGGTTGCCACCGTCGCGGCTGGATGGGCAGCTGGAGTTGGCTTTGGCGATTTCTGCGAAATCGGCGCCGCCTTCGATCTGGGCCTTGAGTTCGTTGCACTTGTCTTCGGTGGAAACGAGGATGTGGCGGGCGGTGGCTTTGGCCATGGGGGTAACTCCTTGAAGTAAAAAGGGTGAGCCTACCGGATTCAGGGGCTGGCTCTTATAAACATCTTACGGTGCCGGCGAAGCGGCACAAGGGGGTGTGTTGTGTGGACAGGTGGCAGTGGAGAAAAAAAAAGAACAAAACACAATAGAATGGATGCGTTACGTGTGGATATGTGGTGA
>NZ_WKDV01000086.1:0-5039 GCF_021605825.1 Pseudomonas sp. PA-6-3C | reverse complement strand
TTTACACACCGCACGACACTCTAGCCTATGTCTCGTGTTTTTTTTTTTACAAGCAAAAGACGGCATACGATCTCCTATGACCCGTCTCGTGGGCTCGGAGATGTTTAAAAGAGCCAGGGCCACAGCTATGGCTGGGAGGCCGAACTGTCGGCGCCACGCCAGAACGTCGGCCTGTGGTATGACATCCCGCTCGACCCGCCGTTGACCGACAAGTTGCGCTTCGCCGGCGGTTACCAGAACGAAGAAATCGCCAACACCGACACCCTGAGTAAATTGCTCACCCTCGGCCCCGAATGGCACAGCAAGCTGCCCAGCGGCTGGACGCGGGTCATCTCGCTCAAATACCAGCGTGAAGAATATCGCCTGGGCAATGACTCGGGCTTGAGCAACCTGGTGATGCCGGGCATCAACTATTCCTACCTGCGCAGCGATAACCGCATCGACCCGCACAATGGCTATCGCCTGATGTTCGACGCCAAGGTCGCCAAGGAAGGGCTCGGCTCCGACACCAACTTGCTGTACGGCACCGCCACCATCAAGGGCTTGACCACTTTGTGGGACAACCACCGTTTCCTCGGCCGTGCGCAGTTCGGCGGCAGTGCCACCAACGGCTACAAGTCGGTGCCGCCGTCGCTGCGCTTCTTTGCCGGTGGTGACCAGAGCGTGCGCGGCTACGAGTACCAGACGCTGTCACCCGAAAACGATCGCGGTGACCGCATCGGCGGGCGCTATATGGTGGCCCTGAGCGCCGAGTACCAATATTCCATCGCCGAAAAATGGCGCATCGCGACCTTTATCGACCAAGGCAACTCCTTCAACACCCTGGAAATGCCCAGCCTGAAAACCGGCGTGGGTGTCGGTGTGCGCTGGGTGTCGCCAGTGGGGCCGATTCGCCTTGACCTGGCCCATGCCCTCGAAGATCCGGGCGGCATTCGTTTGCACTTTTCCATGGGGCCTGAGCTGTGATGCGTGGTTTGAAAATAGCAGGGCTGGCCCTTGTGGCGGTCCTCATGCTGCTGCTGTTGGTGCTGTGGACAGTGCTCGGTACTCAAGCAGGCAGCCGTTGGGCCTTGAGCCAGGTGCCGGGTTTGAGCGTGGAAAATTACCAGGGCCACCTGGGTGGCCAATGGAGCGCCGACCATCTGCTATGGCAGCAGGACGCGAGTCGGGTAGAACTCAATGCTCCGAAGTTTGATTGGTCACCAGGCTGCCTGTTGCGCATGACCCTGTGCATCAACCAATTGGACGTGGAACAGGTCAGCCTGCAATTCCCGCCGAGCAATGAACCGAGCAGTGGCCCGATCACGTTGCCGAATCTGAAGTTGCCGGTTGCCATCCAGTTGGGCGACGTTCGCGTCGGCAGCCTGCTGTTTAATGGCAGTGAGGAACTCAAGGGCCTGCAGTTGGCGGCGCATTGGACGGCTGCTGGCATGCAGATCGATTCGGTGCACCTGCAACGCGATGACCTGGTGCTGGACCTCAACGGCCTGCTGCAACCCACCGGCAACTGGCCGCTGAGCGCCACCGGGAACCTGAGCCTGCCCTATGCGCCCGGCGGCGCGCCGTGGAAGGTTGCGCTCAAGGTTGACGGCGACCTGCTCAAGACCCTCAAGCTCGACGCCGACAGCAGCGGCTACTTGCCCGCGAAGCTCAGCGGCGAGCTGCAACCTTTGGTGGAGAACCTGCCCGCGCAGTTGCACATCACGGCGGATGGCTTTAAACCGAGCGCCGATTTGCCCGACACCTTGCAGCTCAATCAACTGGACCTCACTGCCAAGGGCGACTTGAGCAGCGGCTACCAGTTGCTTGGCCGGGCCGTGCTGCCCGCAGAAAAAGGCCCGGTGGCCTTGCTGTTGCAGGGCAAGGTTGACGCCAAGGGCGCACAGATCGCCGGCCTCGACCTGACTGCCGGTGAGCAGCAAAGCCTCAAGCTCAGCGCCAATCTGGACTGGCAACAAGGTTTTAGCGCCGACGCGAAAATCGACTGGCTGGATTTCCCCTGGCATCGCCTCTATCCATTGATTGATGAGCCGCAGGTCGCCTTGCGTACGTTCAACGGTGAAGTTTCCTATAAAGACGGCAACTACCTCGGCAATCTCAACGCTGACCTTGACGGCCCAGCGGGTAAATTCAGTCTGGTCACGCCATTCAGCGGCGACCTCAAGCAAGTCTTCCTGCCCGAACTCAAACTGACTGCCGGTCAAGGCAAGGCCGAAGGGCACCTGAACCTGCAATTTGCCGACGGCATCGCCTGGGACACTGCGTTGGACTTGTCGGCACTCAACCCGGCGTACTGGGTCGCAGAATTGCCGGGCACCTTGGCCGGGCCATTGCGCAGCAAAGGCGAGTTCAAAAACGAGCAGCTTAAACTGAATGCCGACCTCGACCTCAAGGGCCATTTGCGCGGCCAGAGCGCCGTGCTGGCGGCCAAGGCCGAAGGCGCGGGCGAGCAGTGGACCCTGGCCAACCTGGATATCCGCCTGGGCGACAACCGCATCAATGGCAGTGGCAGTCTGCAGCAACGCCTGGCCGGGCAGATTGACATTAAACTGGCGCGCCTGGCCCAACTGTGGCCGCAGTTGCGCGGGCAAATCAACGGCCGCGTTGATGTAGCCGGTACGCTGAAGGCGCCGCAAGGCAAGCTCGACCTCAAAGGCCAGCAACTGGCGTTTGCGGATAATAAACTGCAAAGCCTCACCCTCGATGCGGCCCTCGACAACGCCCAGCGTGCGAAGATCGACCTCAAGGGCAGCGGCATTCAAGCCGGTGAAACCCAGGTCGGCACCCTGACCGCCAGCGCCCAGGGCGACATCAAGAGCCAGAAGGTGCAACTCGATCTGGCCGGGCCGCTGGTCAAACTCGCCCTGGCCCTGGATGGCAACCTTGACAAAGGTAACTGGCGTGGGCGCCTGGCCAGTGGTGATGTGCAGGCCGGCGGCCAGGATTGGAAGCTGCAAGCCCCGGCGAAAATCGAACGCCTGGCCGACGGCAAGCTGACCTTTGCCGCGCATTGCTGGGTGTCTGGCGGTTCCAGCTTGTGCGGTGAAGACCAGCGTCTGATGCCTGAACCCAAGCTGCGCTACCACCTCAAGCAATTCCCGATCGACAGCCTGGCGGCCTTCTTGCCCAAGGATTTCGCCTGGCAGGGCAAGCTCAACGCCGATGTGCAACTCGACCTGCCCAGCAGTGGCCCTAAAGGCGTGGTCGCGGTGGACGCCAGCGGCGGCACCTTGCGCGTGAAGGACAAAAATCAGTGGGTGGATTTCCCCTACGACACCTTGAAGCTGGAAACCACCCTCAACCCCAAGCGCATCGACACGCAGCTGAAATTTCGCGGTGGCAAGCTCGGCGAGTTGCTGTTGCAGGCGCAGATCAACCCGTTGCCCAAGGACAAGCCGATTACCGGCACGTTCAGCCTCACCGGCCTGGACCTCGCTGTGGCGCGCCCGTTTGTGCCGATGGTGGAAACCCTCAATGGCAAGCTCAACGGTAACGGCCGTATCTCGGGTGGTCTGTTGGCGCCGCAGGTCAACGGCAATGTGAACCTGGTGGACGGCGAAATTTCCGGGCCTGAGCTGCCGATGAGCCTCGAGGGCTTGAATGTGCAGGCGCTGATCGCCGGTGAAAGTGTGCAGCTCAACGGTGGCTGGCGCAGCGGCAAAGACGGGCAGGGCAGCCTCAAGGGCCGCGTCGGCTGGGGCCAGGCCCTGGCGGTGGACCTGAGCCTGCAAGGCTCGAAATTGCCGGTCACGGTTGAGCCCTATGCCAAGCTGGAAGTGGCGCCGGACCTTAAGATCAGCCTCAAGGACGACAAGCTGGCGATTGCCGGCAAGGTGCACATCCCGCGCGGCGATATCACCGTGCGCGAACTGCCGCCGTCGACGGTCAAGGTCTCGGATGACACGGTGATCGTCGGCAGCCAGACCGAGGAGGGCAAGCCGCCGATGGCGATGGCCATGGACATCGACGTCGAGGTGGGTGAAGACCAGCTTAACTTTGCCGGCTTTGGCTTGACTGCCAAGGTTCAGGGCCATGTGCATATTGGCGACAACATGGACACCCGTGGTGAGTTGTGGCTCAACGACGGGCGTTACCGTGCCTACGGGCAGCGCCTCAATGTGCGGCGTGCGCGGCTGTTGTTTGCCGGTCCCTTGGATCAGCCGTTCCTGGATATCGAAGCGACACGGGTGGTCGTGGAAGACTCAAGGACTGTGACTGCCGGTATTCGCTTGAGTGGCAGCGCCGAGCAGCCGACGACGCAGATCTTCTCCGAGCCGTCGATGCCTCAGGAAGATGCGTTGTCGTACCTGGTGCTGGGGCGTTCGCGTAACAACACGGGCGAAGATAACAATATGCTTGCTGAGGCCGCTCTGGGCCTGGGTTTGATGGGCAGTGCGGGGGTGACTTCGGATATCGCCAACAAGCTGGGGATTCAGGATTTCGACCTTGATACCCAGGGCTCCGGGAACAAGACCGCAGTGGTGGCCAGTGGCAAGATTACCGAGAAGCTCAGCTTGCGCTATGGGGTGGGGGTGTTTGAGCCGGCCAATACCATTGCCTTGCGTTACTTGCTGAGCAAGAAGGTGTACCTGGAAGTGGCCAGTGGCGTGGCGAGTTCGTTGGATATCTTCTACAAGCGGGATTTCTAGGGGTTGTATAAGGTAAGAAGTCTGGGAGCTGGCTTGCCTGCGATGGCGGTTTGTCGGTGTGTATATCCGTTACTGCGGTAACGGCTGCTTATGGTTCCGCTCTTACAGCGGGTCACTTTTGGCAAACGCCCCAAAAGTAACCAAAAGGTCTTCGCCCCACCACTCGGCACCTCGCCTAGGCTCGGTGTGCCCTCACTCCGGCTTGAATCCGTGGGCCGCCGCGATGGGCCATCCTTGGCCCAGCGCGGCTAACCCGGCGTCCTGCCGGGTTACCCACGGATTCAAGCCTGCGTTCGGCCAGCGTGGTTAACGGGGCGCCTCAGATCAAAAGCAGATCAAGATCAAGATCTACAGCACGGCGGCCTGAAAGCCGACCTGAGTGGTTAGATC
>NZ_WKDV01000085.1:0-6637 GCF_021605825.1 Pseudomonas sp. PA-6-3C | reverse complement strand
CAACCCGGCCATCCCCGCACCCGCCAACGAAATCGCCGGATAGCCCCACCCGGCATTAATCACCACACCGCCCAACGCCGCCCCAATCGCATTGCCAAAGTTAAACGCCCCAATATTCACTGCCGACGCCAGATTAGGCGCGTCCTTTGCCGCCTCCATCACCCGCATCTGCAACGGCGGCACCAGGGCAAAACTGGCCACACCCCATATCAAGATGGCCACAGCCGCCGGCAGCGGCCAGCGCATCAGCACGGTAAACGCCAGCAACACCACAATCAGCACGCTCAGCGACACGATCAAGGTGCGGTCTATCGAGCGATCCGCCGCCTTGCCGCCCCACAGGTTGCCGAGGGTCAGGCCTACGCCGAACAGTACGAGCATGGCGGTGATGTAGGCGGTGGAGGCGTGGGTTTCGCTGCTGAGAATCGGCGCGATGTAAGTGAACACGGTGAACATGGCGCCCGAGCCGATGACGGTGAGGGCCAGTGCGCCCAACACCGGGCCACGCCCCAGTACGCGGATTTCGGCCATCACGCTGACGTGTGGCGGCGCCTTGAGGTTGGGCAGGGCGAACCACAGCGCGGCCATGGCGATGACGCCGAGGCCGGTAATGCCCCAGAAGGCGGTGCGCCAGCCGAACAGTTCGCCATACCAGGCGGCCAGCGGCACGCCGCCGATGGTCGCGAGGGTGAGGCCCATAAACATCGCGGCCACCGCGCCGGCGCGTTTCTCCGGGGCGACCACGCTGGCGGCGACCACAGAGCCCACGCCAAAGAATGCGCCGTGGTTCAGTGAGGTCACGATCCTGGCGATCATCAGGCTGTAATAGTCGGTGGCCAGGGCGGACATCAGGTTGCCCAGGGTGAAAATCGCCATCAGCCCGATCAGCAGGTAGCGCCTGGGGATCTTGCCGGTGGTCAGGGTCATCAGTGGCGCGCCGAGCAGCACGCCCATGGCGTATGCACTGACCAACAGGCCGGCGGCGGGAATCGAGACGCCGAGGTCGGCGGCGATGCCCGGTAACATGCCCATGGGGGCGAACTCGGTGACGCCGATGCCAAAGGCACCCATGGCGAGTGCAACGAGGGGTGGATTGATACGCATGGAAGGCTCCTTATCTATGCCGCCAATGCTACGATCCAGCGATTGAAGGCGGTAGATGGCGTTTTTGGCAATCACCTTTGCGTAAGGGGCACAAATGGACTTCAACGGCAGGTCAGGTGAGATGTTGGTATTCGCCAGCGTGGCGCAGGAGGGCAGCCTGTCGGCGGCGGCGCGTGCGTTGGGGCTTACGCCGTCGGCGGTCAGCCGGATTATCGCGCGTGCCGAACAACGCCTTGGCACTCGGCTGCTGTTGCGCACCACCCGCGCGATCACCTTTACCGCCGAGGGCGAGGCGTTCCTGCGCGGTGCGCGGCGTATCCTGGCCGACATGGACGAGGTGGAAGAGGCGATTGCCGACCAGGGCGTGCCGAGGGGTCGGTTGCGGGTCAGCGCCGCCCTGGGCCATGGGCGCATGACGATCGTGCCCTTGGTGGCCGCCTTCAGTGCGCGCTACCCGAACATCGTGGTCGACCTGACCCTGGGCGACGAGGTGGTCGACATTCTTGGCGGCCAGGCCGATGTGGCGATACGCTTTGGCCATTTGCCCGACAGCCCGCTGACCGCGCGCAGGCTCGGCGAAACCGGCCAGGTGGTGGTGGCCTCGCCCGAGTACCTGCAGCGCCACGGCACCCCGCAGCAACCCGAAGACCTGCTGCGGCACAATTGCCTGCGCTTCAACTTCCGGCGTGCCGAACCCAACTGGCCGTTTATGCGCGACGGCCAAGCGTATTCCTTGAAGGTGAGCGGCAACATCGAATGCAGCAGTGGTGAGGCGCTGGCACAGCTTGCGCGTGTGGGCGCCGGTATTGCGCGTATCGGTGAGTTCACCGTCAGCGAAGACCTGCGGCGCGGCGAGTTGATACCGCTGCTGCAAGCCTGGAACCCCGGCGACGTTGAGCCGATTCACGCGGTGTTCGTCGGCGGCGCGGCGATGCCGGCGCGGGTGCGCTTGTTTGTGGACTTTTTGCTCGAGCATCATCAGCTGTAAGCGCCGGCTTGCGGGCACCGTGAGGCGCGGCAATATGAACCATTCTCGTCCACATAATCTGTTGCTGCGAAGGCTTGTAACTGCTTGTATCCTTGCCCGCGAATAAGGGCGAATGGCTGCCGCCGGTGCCCAGGTCCACTGTCCGCTGTTACGGAAAACCGTAGGTTCCAAAGGTAGCAATGTGAAGCGTGATACCCACCTGGTTGTGCTTTTGCTGGCCGTTATCGGTTGCTCCCTGGGGTCATTGACGGTCTGGAAGGTGTTTGCCTCTCGAGATCGCGCCCTGCAGGAGGTGGACGTCCATGGCCTGAACCTTACCCAGGCGCTGTCGACTTATTCCGAAGGCATCGTGCGCCAAAGTGCGCTGCTGTTGCTCGGGCTGGTCGAGCGTCTGGAAACCGAAGGCAGCGGCCCGGTGCAGATTCAGCGGCTAAGTACATTGATCAACCGCCAGCAGCCGCTGATGCCACAGCTCAGTGGTGTCACGATCTACGATAAACAGGGGCACTGGTTGATGTCCTCCAACCGGCCGATTCCTGCGGGCGCCAACAGCACAGACCGTGCCTATTTCATTCATCACCGTGACGATCCTTCCCACGAGATCTTTATCGGCCCGCCGATTATCAGCCGGTCGAATCAGGAATGGGTGATGACCATCAGCCGGCGTTTCAATGATGCGCAGGGAGGTTTTGCCGGTGTGGTGGCGGTGACCTTAGGCATCGAAAACTTCCTGCGCTTGTTTGGCAAGATCGATGTCGGGCAGGACGGCGCGATTGGCTTGTCCCATACAGACGGTACGTTGCTGGCTCGCTATCCGTTTCGCGAGCAGGACATGGGGCGCAACTTTTCCAAGTCGCCCATCTATGTGAAGTACCTGGTTGATCAGTCAGTCGGTACCGCCTCATTTACCTCCAGCCTGGACGGCGTGGAGCGGCTCTACGCCTTTCGCCAGAGCGACCGGCTGCCGCTGATCACCACGGTGGCAATCGGCAAGCACGAAGCCCTCGCCGCGTGGCGCACCGAGGCGCTCTTGTCGGCGGTGGTAGTGGCGGGGCTGCTGGGGCTTACCGGTCTTATCGGCTGGTTTTTGATCCTGGATATCCGTCGGCGCACCGAGGCTGAAGATCAGTTGCGTGAAACCCAGCGGCAGTTGCTCACCTCCAACGGGCAGCTTGAGTTGCTGGCGATGAAGGATGCGCTGACGGGTTTGGCAAACCGGCGCTGCTTTGATGAGAGCCTCGCCAGGGAGGCGCTGCGCGCCAAGCGTGAGGGCACGACGCTGGCATTGCTGATGATCGATATCGACTATTTCAAGCGCTTTAACGACGCTTACGGGCATGTGGCAGGGGACGCATGCCTGCAGACGGTGGGCAGAATCTTCGAGGCGTGCGTAAGGCGGCCGTTAGACCTGGTGGCGCGGTATGGCGGCGAGGAGATGGGCATCATCATGCCGGACACCGACGCTGACGGCGCCGCCGTGGTGGCCCAGCTTATTCTCGACCGGTTGAAGCAAGAGAACATCGTGCACAGCACCAGCCCGTTCGGGCGGCTGACGGCAAGCATCGGCATTGCGACGGCCACCGGGGTTCAGTTGGAGGACTTGCAAGGGTTGGTGGAGGTGGCGGATCAGGCGTTGTACAGCGCCAAGGCGGCGGGTCGTAACCAGTGTGTGACGGGGGCTGGTGACTGGGGTTCACCATTGAACCCCAGTTGAACGGGGCCAGCCCGCTTCAGTCGGTTTGCTTAAACCCCGCTCACCAATTTCCCGCCGTCCATCCGGCGCTTATAAGCACTGTCTCGACTGGCCAACCAGAAGTACAGCGGTGACGTCACCACCAGGCCCACCACCCAGGACAAATCCGCGCCATTGATGTGCTCGGAAATCGGCCCTACATACAGCGGCGTGTTCATAAACGGAATCTGCACTGCAATCCCGATCGCATAGGCCAGCAGCGCCTGTGGGTTGTACTTGCCATAAATCCCGCCATCCACGCGAAAGATCGAGGCAATGTCGTATTTGCCTTTGTGAATCGCGTAGAAGTCGATCAGGTTGATCGCCGTCCACGGCACCAGCACCACCAGCAGCACCAGCACCATGTCGACGAAGTGGCCGATGAAGTCTTTGGAGGCGAACACGGCAGCAATGGCGCACGCGGCCAGCACCAGGGTGGAGATCACTGCGCGGCTTTTGGCGGTGGGGATCCAGCGGTAGGCGAAGGTCTGGATCAGGGTAATGATCGACAACACCGCACCATACAAATTGAGGGCGTTGTGGCTGATCACGCTGAGCAAGAACAGCACCAGCATCAACGGGCCGATGGCGCCGGTGGCGAGTTTTACTGCGTCCATGGTGTCCATGCCCAGCGGGGTGGCAAGCACGGCGACGGCGCCGAAGATAAAGGCCAGGCTGGAGCCGAGGGCGGAGCCCAGGTAGGTGGTCCAGAAGGTCGATGCCACCGGTACGTCGGCCGGCAGGTAGCGCGAGTAGTCGGACACGTAGGGCGCAAAAGCAATCTGCCACAACGCCGCCAGGGATACGGTGGCCAGCCAGCCGGAGATGTTGAAACTGCCACGGGTCAGGAAGTCGGTGGTCTGCACATGGGTGAAGATGTAGCCAAAACCCAGCACGATGCCGGCGCCGAGCACCCAGGTGCCGATGCGGTTGAGCACGTGGATAAAGCGGTAACCGATGATGCCGATGATGCCGGAACCAATGGCGCCGATCACGATGCCGACGGGCACGGGCACGCTGTCGACCACGCCGTGCAGGGATTTACCCGCCAGCACGATGTTGGAGGCGAAAAAGCCGATGTACATGACGCCGGCGATCACCACCACCAGCAGGGCACCCAAGGAGCCGAACTGCGCGCGGCTCTGGATCATTTGCGGGATGCCCATTTGCGGGCCTTGGGCCGAGTGCAGAGCCATCAGCACGCCGCCGACCAGGTGGCCAACCAGGATGGCGACGATGCCCCACACCAGGTTCAAGTGGAATAATTGCACGCCCAGCGCGCCGGTCACGATCGGCAACGGCGCGATGTTGCCGCCGAACCACAGGGTGAACAGGTCTCTTACCTTTCCATGGCGGTCTTCGGGGGGCACGTATCCGATCGTGTGTTTTTCGATAAGCGGGGCGGAGGATGTTGCAGTGGTGACCATGACGAACTCCAAGGCAAGGTGAGTACGTTGACGTACTTCGCTGTGCGCAGCGTGGGCGGCGCTTTGTTGTTGGAGTGATCATCTGCAATGGGCGCAGGGAGGTAAATTAGTAAGTTTGTTGCTATAGACCTTAAAAAATATAGCTCACCGGAATTTTTGCTCCGGTATGTTGCATGGTCTTGAATCAGTGTGAAAAAGCCGATTTTTACGCACTTGTTTGGGGCGAAGCCCCACGTTTCTGGAGGTCCCGATGGCTGCCTATAACCTGCGCCAGCTCAGATATTTTGTCACCACGGCCGAGTGCGGCAGCGTTGCCGAGGCATCGCGCAAGCTGTATATCGCCCAGCCCTCGGTGTCGACCGCGATCAAGCAGCTGGAGGACAGCTTTGGTGTGCAGCTGTTTATCCGTCATCACGCCCAGGGCGTTTCACTCACCCCCAGCGGCGCGCGCTTTTATCGCAAGGCGCTGGAGTTGCTACGGGTAGCCCATGAGTTCGAGCAAAACGCCCTGGCCGACAATGATGTGGTGGCGGGGCAGATCGATATCGGCTGCTTTGAGACGGTGGCACCGTTGTATTTGCCGCGCTTGATCGCGGGGTTCAAGGCGCTGTGGCCTGGGGTGGAAATCCGCATTCGCGACGGCGAGCAGCAAGAGCTGGTGCAGGCGCTGACTGCCGGCAGTATCGATGTGGCGATGCTGTTTGAGCACGACCTGGGCGGCACCATCGAAACCACGCCATTGATGCCGCCGCAGCAGCCCTATGCGTTGTTGCCGGCCGATCACCGCTTTGCGCAGCAGGCCAAGGTGTCGCTGGCGGACCTGGTGCTGGAACCGATGATTTTGCTCGATGTGCTGCCGAGCCGGACCTACTTCGTGAGCATCTTTGAAGAACGCGGGTTAACGCCGAATATCGTGTTCAGCTCGCCGTCCATCGAGATGGTGCGCGGCATGGTAGGGCGCGGGTTTGGCTTTTCGATTCTGGTGACCAAGCCGTTTACCGAGTACACCTACGACGGGCAGAAAGTGGTGTGTGTGCCGTTGGCGGAAACGGTCACCGGTTCAGGATTATCCGCCGTCTGGTTGCGACGGGCACCGTTGACCAAACCGGTGCAGCTGTTTGTGGATTACTGCCGCGAAGAACTCGCAAGACTCCTTGGCTGAATACCTTCTGATAAACACTGAAAATCACCTGTGGGAGCTGGCTTGCCTGCGATAGCGGTGGGCCAGCCGCAAATGTGCCACCTGATACACCGCCATCGCGGGCAAGCCCGGCTCCCACAGGTTGTGCGGTGCCTGGACTGGAACACAGGGCAAAAAATGTGGGAGCTGGCTTGCCTGCGATAGCGGTGGGCCAGCTGAGAATGGGCCATCTGATACACCGCCAT
>NZ_WKDV01000084.1:0-9146 GCF_021605825.1 Pseudomonas sp. PA-6-3C | reverse complement strand
GGGCTGCGAAGTAGCCCTAAAATCAGGCGCTGCGTTTTTTCAGAAAGGACGCGGTGGCATTACTGGGGCCGCTGCGCAGCCCAACGCGGGGCAAGCCCGCTCGCCACAACAGCCCGTTCAGCCTGTAGCATCGCAGCGGTGCGACGATTCGGCACGTCAGCTCCCTTCTCCCAGTGCGACCGCCACCTCCTTGGCCACCTCGATAAACGCCCGCGCCGCCGCACTCTGGTACACCCCTTTGCGCTGCATCAACACCGCTGTGCGCTGCAGCCGCTGCGGCCCCAGTTCAATCGCGACCAACTCGGGATGCGCCCGTGCAATCGCGGCCGGCAATAGCGTCGACAGCGTGGTCCGGCGCACCACCTCGATCAGTGCGCCGATCACATTGGCCTCCATCACCACGCGCGGGCGGATGCCATGCTGGTTGCAGTAGCGGTCGATCTGCTCGCGGGTGGCGAACGCCTTGCTGAGCAAGATCAGCGATTCGCCGTTCAGCGCCTGCAACCCGATGGCTGCCTCGCCTGCCAGCGGGTGTTGGTTGCCGACCACCAACGCCAGGGTTTCCACCAGCAGGGGATAGCTGTCGATGTCGGGCGCGTGCACTTGATCAAAGGCGATGCCCACATCCAGCTCGTCAGCCAGCAACTGGTTCTCCATCTGCTCCTGGGCGACCTCGCGCACGTTCAGCGTGATGTTCGGATAGCGGCGGTGAAAGGTTTCCACCAGCGGCCCTACGAGGTAAGTGGTGAAGGTGGGCGTGACTGCAATCCTCAGCGTTCCACGGCTCAAATCACCCACGTCATGGATTGCACGCTGGCCTTCCTGCAGTTCCTGCGCTGCCCGTAGCGCATAGCGCAGGTACACCTCACCGGCATCGGTCAGACGGGTCTTGCGCCCTGAGCGGTCAAACAACTGCGCGCCGAGGTTTTCTTCCAACTGCCGCACTTGCTGCGACAGCGCCGGCTGCGAGACATGCAGGGCCGTCGCTGCCTTGGTAAAGCCCTGATGCTCGGCGACAGCAAGGAAGTAATGGATATGGCGCGCCAGCATGCTTGTACTCATAAGATTATCTGATGATCTTGATCATATATGAGACTTTTACCTTATTTAAGTGGCTGCGTAACCTTTGCTTCATCGCATCGCGAACCAAAGGAGTCACCCATGCAAGACATCATCGACGGTTTCCTGAAGTTTCAACGTAACGCCTTCCCCGAGCGTGCCGGCCTGTTCAAAGACCTGGCCAACCAGCAGAGCCCGCGGGCGCTGTTCATCTCCTGCTCCGACAGCCGCCTGGTGCCAGAGTTGGTCACGCAGCGCGAGCCGGGCGACCTGTTCGTGATCCGCAACGCCGGCAATATCGTGCCGTCCTACGGCCCCGAGCCGGGCGGTGTGTCGGCCTCGGTGGAGTACGCCGTCGCCGCCCTGCAAGTCAGCGACATCGTGATTTGCGGGCATTCCGATTGCGGCGCCATGACCGCCATCGCCACCTGCAAATGCCTGGACCACATGCCCGCCGTGGCCGGCTGGTTGCGCTACGCTGACTCCGGCCGGGTGGTCAACGAGGCCCGCCAGCATGTCGACCAGCACGCCAAAGTCGCCTCCATGGTGCGCGAAAACGTCATCGCGCAATTGGCCAATATCCAGACGCACCCTTCAGTGCGCCTGGCCCTCGAAGAAAAACGCGTAACGCTGCACGGCTGGGTCTACGACATCGAAAGTGGCTGCATCCAGGCCTTCGATGGCCGTACCGGCCAGTTCGTCGCCCTTGCCGACAACCCGACTGCGCGCGCCGTTTCCTACTAACACCTTCCTTTTTACCCACTGAGATAACCCCATGATCCAGTCGCAAATCAGCCAGACCACTCGCCTTGCCCTGACCGACGTCATCCTCTTGGCTAAAGCCCGCAAAGACCTGTCGTTCGCCCAGATCGCCGAAGGCACCGGCCTGCACGAAGCCTTCGTGACCGCCGCCTTGCTCGGCCAGCACCCACTGCCCGCCAGCGCCGCTCAAGCCGTTGCCGACACCCTGGGCCTGGATGCGGATGCCGTGCTCCTGCTGCAAACCATCCCGGTGCGCGGCAGCATCGGCAACGGCATCCCGACCGACCCGACCATCTACCGCTTCTACGAAATGATCCAGGTCTATGGCACCACGCTCAAGGCGCTGGTCCACGAGAAGTTTGGCGACGGCATCATCAGCGCGATCAACTTCAAGCTGGACGTCAAAAAGGTTGACGACCCGGACGGTGGCTCCCGCGCCGTGATCACCCTGGATGGCAAGTACCTGCCGACCAAACCGTTCTGATCAGCTGAGTAACGGCCCGGCGCTGCAAGGCGCTCGGGCCACGGCAGCGATATTGAGGGTCGCAGTTATGGATTTGATCTTTCGTCATGTACGCATCGACGACGCACGGCCGCTGATGGATGTGGCAGTCAATAACGGCAAGATCATCGAGACCGCGCCGAACATTTCAGCCCACGCCCGGCAGGAAATCCAGGGCCACGGCAACGTGCTGATACCGGGTTTTGTCGAAGGGCACCTGCACCTGGAAAAAGCCCATGTCATGCACCGCAAGGCCAACCGTTCGGGCACGCTGAAAGAGGCGATTGCCGTCACGGCCGAACTCAAACCCACCTTGACCCGCGACGACATCCTCGATCGCTCCACTCAAGTACTGCGCGACCTGGTGCAAGCCGGCACTACCCACGTGCGCGCCCACGCCGAGTTCGACCCCGAGCAAGGGTTTACCGGCTTTGATGTGGTGCTGGAGTTGCGCGACAAACTACGCGACGTGATCGATATCCAGGTGGTCGCCTTTCCACAGGAAGGCATTCTGAAGCTACCGGGCATGCAGGCCATGATGGTCGAGGCCATGGAGAAGGGCGCCGACGTGGTGGGTGGCATTCCGTACAACGACAGCTCGGCGCACGCACACATCGACTATGTGTTCAGCCTGGCCCAGCGTTACGACAAGGATATCGACTTCCACCAGGATTTTGCCGACAACGCCGAGCACATGAGCATTGAATACCTGGCTCGCAAGACCATTGAACACGGCTATCAAGGCCGTGTGTGTGTCGGGCACCTGACCAGCCTGGGCGCCGTACCTGTGCACAAACAGCACGAAATCATCGCGCTGATCCGCGAGGCCGGCATCAGCGTAATGTGCCTGCCCGCCACCGACCTGCACCTTGGCGCACGCAACGATGGTCACAACGTGCGCCGCACCCTGGCGCCGGTGCGAGCCCTGCGTGATGGCGGCGTGAATGTGTGCCTGGCCACCAACAATATCCGCAACGCATTCACCCCGTTTGGCACCGGCGACTTGCTCAATATTGCGCAGTTGGCCATTCCCGCCTGCCACCTGGGCGGAGCGGATGATCAGGCCACGGTGTTGCCGATGCTCACGAGCAACCCGGCTAAAGCCTTGGGGCTTAAGCACTTTGGGTTAGCACCGGGCAAGGCGGCGGATCTGGTGTTGTTGGATACGCAAGCGGTGGGGGATGTGATTCTTGATCTGCCCGCGCGTCTGATGGTGCTTAAGCGCGGGAAGATTGTGGCGACGTCGGTGTGTCAGCGATCGGTGGTTTTCTGAGCGCTGTTCAACGTCAGAGGAAGTGCTGCATGGCGGCTATAGTGTGAATCCCCCCGCAGTATAAAGAGCTATGATGCCGTCAACGCAAAGCCTGTCAGCAATAGCGGCAGTATCGCGACTCTCTCGGTTCCCCACAGCGGTCTCCCATGCCTGTAGCACAGCCTGGGTATGCGGAGCCTGCAAATCGATAACGCTCTGACGAACAAGGATGTTTCCATGAAAAAGTTAGCGTCGGTTTCTGCCGATATTTTCCACAAGCACTACGCTGATAACGCCTATGTGAGCGCACATGGGGCAAAGTCCCTCGACCAGACGCATATCGTTACCTATACCCACTACAAACAGTTGCAGGGTGCCGGGTATTTTTTGAATGTTAATTTTATCGGAAAGTCCAAAGCACCCAGAGTAATTGTCGGTATTGGGGGGCTTGGCTTTGACTTGGACCGTGCCAAGTTCGAATACCAGCTAACAAAGTTTATAAAGTACCTGCCCGCGCATGTCGAGCTGTATGTTCATGCTGCGTGCCACGTGAAAATGCTCAGTTACGGTTCCGTGACAGTGTTGGGCTCACAGAATATTTCGTCGACGTCATTGCCGTATTTGGATGCGCAGGCGTCGCCGATCTCAAGACACCATGAGGTGCAAGTTGAATTTCAAGACGCTGATTTGACCTGCGCGCGGGCGATTTTTAATGAAATTTTATGCGACCCCAGCCTGCATATAAAGCTATCTAGAAAAAGTATTGCCACTGATATAGTTGAGCATTTACTTAAGGGGTTCAGCTACGAGGTTCATAAGAGAAATATGGAGCTTGCTAACGCCTTGGAGACATTTCTCGGTAAGGCTGAATTAATAGAGAAACGCCTGGTTTTTGTTCCGGGAGCTGTAGAAAATCGATGTTTGGTTTCGTTGGTTCAGCGCATTTATGCAGCTAAAGTGGTGACGGAAGATCATGTCGATGAGTTGTTTGAAGTTCTCTATGCTGACGTAGGTGACTTTCTGTTGGATGAGGAATTTACGGATGACGTGTTTGAGATATCCCGAACTATAGAGTCGGTCAATGAGGCGTCTTTACCGGAAAAGGATCAGGTGCTCCCTGTTCTTAGGTCTATCTACTCAAAGGAAATGCCGCTGGCTGAAGGTGAAGCATTTTCCGAGTTTATCGACGAACTCAAGAGCGTTATAGAGCACCATAACGTTACTGACGCTTTGGCATTTGCCAATCAACACCAGGAACGCTTGGTGCAGAAGATTATAGAGAGTCCGGACTACAAACAGCAGGCGATAATGGACGCCACGGATAATGATGGGAGTATGGTTGAAGGTCGCATTCGTGACGCGCTATTAGACGGTCGCATTGACTTTAGTGGGTACGAAATGGAGTTGAATCTGGCTCAGTTTATTTCGGCCTTGCACGCCGTTATTGAGTCAAGCTATCTCGCCGTTGTGTTTAATACCTTTGAGAGGATGGGTGAGATGCACGCTAAACTTCTCAATATTTATCAGCGTGAATTGGGTGCGTAAGAATATTGCAGTCGGCAGTTAATGCCCGTTACCCCGGTGCAATGCGTTTTCTACCCCTCATTTTAGTTCCTACTGCTCCGAAAGATGGAGGGGAGCTTCGGTAATCCGAAAACTCCCCTCCATCGCGCGGTTCATGCCGTTGTGCACCTTGGCGAGCAATTCATTGGATAGCCTGTCCTTTAATGGCGAGCTGTCTGCCCCAGAAACCCCGTAATCAACCCCACCACCTGTTGCTGAATCACCGCCCGTGGCCGCCCACCCTCGCCATCACGGCAAATCATGCCATCGCCCGGCGAGCTTTCCTCAATCAACGCGATCGCGCCCGGTTTGCAGATCGACATAAAGCTGAAGTGCGTGGCGTCGCTGATTTCCACGTACTGCGTCGTGGCTTTTGGCAGGCGCTTGACCAGGTTGGCGGATTCCAGGTTGGGGTCCATATCCTCGGTTGGCACGCCGCCGGCGATAACCAGCGCAGGCACCTTGAATGCCGCCAGGCTGGCGTCGGTCATGCCGCGTGACAGGCCCAGGTCCAGAGACACGATGGCGGTGACGCGTTTGTCGCTCAAGTCCGCAGCCAGACGCGCTTTGCCGTCGGGTGTCGCGGCGGGGTTCATCTCATGGTAGCCGATGCAACCGCCCAGCTTCGGGTGGGCGGCGCAGTCGCGGGTGAACAGGTCAGGGTCGAAGCGCGCGCCGGCGATTTCCAGCACGGTCCAGCCGCCGAGGGAATGGCCGACAGCAGTAATGTGTTGGTTCGCCACCGCGCCAAACTGTTGCGGTTGAGCCAGCACCGCGTCGATAGCGCGGCTCAGGTCGGCCGGGCGTTGCCATAGCTGTGCGGCGGCTTGCGGGTTGCGGTCCTTGGTGGTGGTGCCGGGGTGGTTGACCGCCGCGACAATGTAACCTTTGTGCGCCAATGCACTGGCCAGCCACACCTGTTTGCCCCAGTTGCCGCCGTAACCGTGGGACAGCACCACCAGCGGATGCTCGCCCGCAGCCGGCGGCGCGTCGGGCACGGCGAGGGCGCCGATGAAGACCGCGTTGTCGGCGATCAGCGTGGGTTTGGCTGAGGTGGTAGCGGGGTACCACACCACCAGCTCCAGTGGGCGATTGTTGTGCGCATCGTGCAGGGTGGTGGTTTTGAAACCGACCGAGCTTTCGTCGGCGAAGGCGGGGGCGGCCAGGCAGAGCAGGAACAGCGCGCGTAGAGCGGTTTTCATTGTTGTTATCGTCCTTGATTTAGGTAGCGAATCATCACCTGAAACCCTGTGGTCTGCACATCCCCTGTTTGCAGTTAATACCCGCCCCGTTGGGGATCGTTTCGCTAGCCCGTTCGTCTGTCAGTGTTTGAGATTAATCGCCTGTGCCACCTTGGTATTGGCCAACCCAGCCCCATAACTACCCTCGTATCCACTGAGGGCGCAGACCATGACCAACCCAACCGAAACCGCCATCCTTGCCGGCGGCTGCTTCTGGGGCATGCAAGACCTGTTGCGGCGCTATCCTGGTGTACTCAGCACGCGTGTCGGCTACACCGGCGGCGATGTGCCGAATGCCACGTACCGCAACCACGGCAACCATGCCGAAGCCATCGAGATTGTGTTTGACCCGGCGGTGATCAGTTATCGGCAGATTCTGGAGTTCTTTTTCCAGATCCATGACCCGAGCACGCCTAACCGCCAGGGCAATGACACGGGGCCCAGCTATCGCTCGGCGATTTATTACTTGAGTGACCAGCAGCGCGACATTGCCGAAGATACGGCGGCCGACGTGGACGCGTCGAAGCTGTGGCCTAGTCGAGTGGTCACCGAGATTGAGCCGGCAGGGCCGTTCTGGGAGGCGGAGCCTGAGCATCAGGATTATCTGGAGCGGATACCGAATGGGTATACCTGCCACTTTATTCGGCCGAACTGGAAGCTGCCGAAGCGGGCTTGAGGGCCGCCGAGATGATCGTTGCAAAATGTGGGAGCTGGCTTGCCTGCGATTACAGTGTGTCAGTCAATAAATTAGTTAACTGATCCTCCGCCATCGCGGGCAAGCCCGCTCCCACAGGGTTTTGTGTTTGATCGTTAGCCGGCGGCCTCGCGCTCCAGCAGCCTGTCCATCAATAACACCCCCAACTCACTCAACTGGTGAATCGCCAGCGCCACGTCGCGCTGTTTTCCCGTCAAATCTTCTGACAGGTCGAGCAACAAGGCAGTGACCGAGGAAAAGGTTTCGTAGCTGTTGGTGATCAGGGTTTCGTTGCTGGCATCGGCCGCGACGTTGAACAGCGAAGGTGGTGACAATGCCGGGTCGGCTTTTGGATTGAGGTAGTGATCAATTGCGCGATGCGCGGCCTGGTTGAGTTTCAGGTCCGGTTCGCTTGGAGGGTTCGGCGTTATTTTGAACATACTTGGAATTTCCCACTTTAGGGCCGCCACCTCTGAGCTACTAAACAAAGGGGTGGCAGCTGTGCACAGGTTAGTAGACCGGGGAATTCCAAGAAAGCCGGCGCGCCCGAAGACGCCCTGCACACAGCCACCATCAAGCACGGACGAAGCCGTCCGACAGATGAAGCTCATGCACTGACTGGAATAACCCCGGGCTACTAAACCCGATCACTGAGTTGTCAGCGACCGAGCAACCTTAGAGACGCCCACCACAGCGCACAAGCCGGCGGATTCTGACGCAAGCGTAGGCAAGGGAGCAAGGCGCTGTGGCTTCGGACTTTCCTGTTTCAGGCTTCGTTGTAGGACATGAGCCTTACGCCGAACAAAATGTGGGAGCTGGCTTGCCTGCGATTACGGTGTGTCAGTCAATAAATTAGTTAACTGATCCTCCGCCATCGCGGGCAAGCCCGCTCCCACAGGGTTGATCGTTCCCACGCTCCGCGTGGGAATGCCGCCTCAGACGCTCCGCGTCCAGCCGTCGACGCCTATTTTAAGGCCTGCGCAATGTGACGCGGAGCGTCACGGGATGCATTCCCACGCGGAGCGTGGGAACGATCATGCGGGTGCTGTGTTGGGTGGTTGATTAGGCTTTGGCTACGCCCACTCGCCACTGCGCGGGCGGCAGCAACCCATTCACCAGGTAATTACCGACGATCCGCGACTTGTACACCCGCGGGTTATGGTTCGCCAACGTGCGCGCATTGCGCCACAACCGGTCCAGCGCCTTGTCGCTGGCCGTGGCACTGGCGCCCAGTGCGTCAAACAACCCGGTGGTCGCCGCCAGTGTTGCATCCACCACGGGATTGACCGCCAGGCACACCTCCAATTCCGCCAACGCAACCTGCGAGTCGTCATCCTGCAGCGGCTGGTCTCGCGCAATCACATACTGCGCCGTCTGATCCAGGCGCTGCGCCGCGTGCTGGGTGATGGCTTGTGCGGCGTAGGCTTGACTGGCGACTTCGCCAATCACTTGCAGCAACTGCACATCCTGGGCGGCGGTGTCGGCGTTGCCGGTGGTGAAGGTGCGGGCGCGCTGGCTGAGTTCGGCGGCGCCGCTGAGTGCGGCGCGGCGGGCGATGCCGGCCAGGGTGGCAAGGTGGTAGATCTGGTAGAACGACTGGCCATAGGCGAAGCGTTGGGTGGTGGGGCGCACATCGTCATCCACCACCGGTGCGTTGTCGAAGAGGCAGGTGCCGCTGGCGGTGAGGCGTTGGCCGAAGCCATTCCAGTCGTCGATGATCTGCACACCGGGCGCCTTGAGGTCGACCACCAGGCTGTACACCACACCGTCTTCGCCGGTGGCCACGGTGTTGATCAGGTCACTGTAGAGCGCGCCGGTGGTGTAGAACTTTTTGCCGCTGATGCGCAGTGTGCCATCGGTGTGGCGGTGCAGGCGGGTGCCGAAATCGCCACGGGCCTGGTTGCCGACTTCGGTGCTGCCGGGGGAAAGCAGGGCGCCTTGGCCGAGGCGGTCGAGCCATTGGGCGCGCCAGTCGCGGTCTTTGGCGCATAGCACGTCTTCGCAAAAGCCAAAATGCCCACGCAGTGCCTGGGTGATGTTGGAGTCGGCGGCGGACAGTTCTGTCAGCAGCGC
>NZ_WKDV01000083.1:0-10012 GCF_021605825.1 Pseudomonas sp. PA-6-3C | reverse complement strand
GCCCAATATCAATCACCCAATCCCCCTGGGCCACCACGCGCATCTCATGCTCCACCACAACCACCGTGTGCCCCGCGTCCACCAGATGATTAAGCTGACTCAGCAAACGGTCCACATCCCGAGGATGCAAACCCGTAGTCGGCTCATCCAACACATACAACGTCGCGCCCCGGGCATTACGTTGCAACTCGGTCGCCAACTTGATCCGCTGCGCCTCACCGCCGGACAGCTCGGTCGCCGGCTGCCCCAGACGCAGATACCCCAAACCGATATCCCGCAACACTTGCAACGAACGCAACACCCCAGGCTGCTCGGCAAACACCTCGACCGCCTGCTCCACGGTCAACCCCAGCACCTGGGCAATGCTCAAGCCTTGCCACTTGATCGCCAACGTCTCAGGGTTATAACGCGCCCCATGACACGTCGGACACGGCGCATACACGCTGGGCATAAACAGCAACTCGACACTGACAAACCCTTCCCCCTCGCAATGAGGGCAACGGCCCTTGGCGACGTTGAACGAGAACTGCCCGGCATCGAAATGACGCTTCCTGGCCGCCGGCGTTGCCGCAAACAATTTGCGCACGTTATCGAACAACCCGGTGTAAGTCGCCAGGTTAGAACGCGGCGTGCGGCCGATGGGTTTCTGGTCCACCTGCACCAAACGTCGAATCTGTTCCAAACCGCTGCTGACCCGCCCACCACTGCTTTGCGGGGCATCGTCTTCAAGGCTCGGTTCTTCGTCGCTTTCCAGCACACGGCCCAAGCCTGTGCCCACCAGTTCCAACAGCGCCTGGCTGACCAGACTGGACTTGCCCGAGCCGGAAATACCCGTCACCGCCGTAAAGCAACCCAGCGGGAAATCCACGCTTAGATCCTTGAGATTATTACGCGTCACCCCTTCAAGCTTCAGCCACCCCGACGGCTCACGTCGCGTCGTGCTGCAAACGCGCCGCTCGGCAAACAAATACTCGCGCGTCTGCGAGGCCTGCACATCCGCCAACCCGGCCGGCGGACCGCTGTACAGCACTTGTCCGCCGTGCTCACCGGCCGCCGGGCCCACGTCGATCAGCCAGTCGGCGCGGCGCATGGTTTCCAGGTCATGTTCCACCACAAACAACGAATTGCCGGCCGCTTTCAAACGCTCAAGTGCAGTAAACAATGCTTCGCCATCCGCCGGGTGCAGGCCTGCCGAGGGCTCGTCCAGCACATAGATCACGCCGAACAGCTGCGAGCCCAACTGGGTGGCCAGGCGCAGTCGCTGCAATTCCCCGGATGACAATGTAGGCGTGCTGCGCTCCAGGGACAGATAGCCCAAGCCCAACTCGGTGAGGGTGCTGACCCGCTCCAGCAAGTCCTGGGCGATACGCTGAGCGGCCAGGCGCTTTTCCACCGACAGCTTCATTTTGTCCTGCCCCGCCGCCACCGGGCGCAGCAGCTCGGCCAACTGCGCCAGCGACAGTTGCGACAGCTCGCCGATGTCCACCCCGGCAAACTTCACCGACAGCGCCGCCTTGTTCAGCCGCTTGCCCTCGCACGCCGGGCACGCACTGCCCTGCATGAACTGCGACACGCGCTTTTTCATCAGTGCGCTTTGGGTATGGCTGAAGGTGTGCAGGATATAGCGCCGCGCACCGCTGAACGTGCCCTGGTAGCTCGGCTCCAGCTTGCGTTTCAACGCGTCGCGGGTTTGCTGTGGGGTGAAGCCTGCGTACACCGGCACGGTCGGGGTTTCGTCGGTAAACAGAATCCAGTCGCGCTGCTTTTTCGGCAGGTCGCGCCACGGGATGTCCACGTCATAGCCCAGGGTCACAAGGATGTCGCGCAGGTTCTGCCCCTGCCACGCCAAGGGCCAGGACGCCACCGCACGCTGGCGAATGGTCAAGGACGGATCCGGCACCATCAGCGCCTCGGTCACCTCATACACGCGGCCCAAACCGTGGCAGTGCGGGCAGGCGCCCTGGGGCAGGTTCGGTGAAAAGTCCTCGGCGTACAGCATCGCCTGCCCCGGCGGATAACTGCCGGCACGCGAATACAGCATGCGGATCAGGCTCGACAAGGTAGTGACGCTGCCCACCGACGAGCGTGCACTCGGCGTGCCGCGCTGCTGTTGCAGGGCCACGGCCGGGGGCAAGCCTTCGATAGCGTCCACATCGGGTACGCCGACCTGGTCAATCAGGCGCCGCGCATAGGGCGCCACCGATTCGAAATAGCGGCGCTGAGCCTCGGCATACACCGTGGAAAACGCCAGGGATGATTTGCCCGAACCCGATACGCCGGTAAACACCACCAGGGCATCCCGGGGAATGTCTACATCGACGTTACGCAGGTTGTGTTCGCGGGCGCCGCGCACGCGTACAAAGCCTGGGCGCTGGGCGGTGATCTGGGGGATGTTGCGCTGTGACGTCATGGGCAACCTTGTCTGGCGGTGAGCACGCTGCGCACCCGTTGCGTGAGGGCTTCGGGGCTGTAGGGCTTGCTCAGCAGATGAATGTCGGAGCTCAGCAAATGATTGCTGGAAAGAATGTCGCGGGTGTGCCCGGAGGTGAACAGCACCGCCACCGGCGGGTGCTGCACGCGCGCCCAGTCGGCCAGGTCGGTGCTTTTGACCCGGCCGGGCATCACCACGTCGGTAAAGATCAGGTCCGGCTGCACGCCGTTTTGCAGGGTTTGCATGGCCCGGTCACCGTCTTCGGCGGTCAGTACCGTGTAGCCCGATTGCTGCAGCAACTCGACCACGGTCAGGCGCACGCCTTCGTTGTCCTCGACCACCAGGATGGTTTCCTGGCCGCCGCTGTGAGTCGCCTGCTCGGTGTCGACCTCACCACATTCGGGTTCCAGGCTGTGGGGGAAATACATCTGCACTACCGAGCCTTTGCCCTCCTCGCTCCACACCTCCACATGCCCGCCGCTTTGGCGCACAAACCCGAACACCATGCTCAGGCCCAGGCCGGTGCCGTGCCCTTCGCGCTTGGTGGTGAAGAACGGCTCGAACGCACGCTTGAGCACCTCCTGGGGCATGCCGACACCGGTGTCGGTCACTGCCAAACGCACGTATTCACCGGGCTTGATGCTTTTACCGATGCAATCGCCCGGGTTGAGGATGATATTTTCGCCGCTGATGCGAATCACGCCTTCGCCTTGCATGGCATCGCGGGCATTGATCGCCAGGTTGAGCAGCGCGTTTTCCAATTGGTTACGGTCGACATTGATGCACCAGGAATCCTGGGGCAGTTGCACGTCGATATGAATGGTCTCACCCAACGCCCGTTGCAGCAGTTCGCCTAAACCGGCGTAGATGCGTTGCGGGTTGTACACCGCTGGCGACAACGGCTGGCGACGCGCAAACGCCAACAGTTGCGAGGACAGCTTGGCGCCGCGCTCCACCGCCGCGATGGCCGCCGTGACCCGGCGCTGCACCTGGGGGTTGTCCGGCTCATTCCGGGCCAGCAGGTGCAGGTTGCCGGCGATCACTTGCAGCAGGTTATTGAAGTCATGGGCCACGCCGCCGGTCAGGCCGCCGATGGCTTCAAGCTTCTGGGATTGGCGCAACTGATCTTCGGCGGCGGAACGCGCTTGCACTTCGGCGGCGACGCGTTGCTCCAGGTTATGGGTAAGTTCCTGGCGCAGGCGCTCGGAATGCACATGCTCGGTGGTTTCCACCACAATCGCCAACACCCCGGCTGGCTGCTGATTGTCCCCGGCGACGGGGCTGTAATAGAGGTCCAGCCAGACGGTTTCCGGCTTGCCGTTACGCAACAACACCAGGTCTTTGTTGTTAAACGTCAAGGTACCGCCCGCCAGGCAGGTGTCGACCACGTGGCGATTGAACTCGGCCACCTCCGGCCAGCCCAGCTCCACCGGCGTGCCGAGCAAGTACGGATGCCGGCCGCCGGCAAACACCGAATAGCTGTCGTTGTAGATCATGTAGCCGGCCCGCCCCCACAGCATCACCATCGGCACGGGCGAGGCCAGCATCATCTGCACGTTGCAGGCCAGGCTGGCGCTCCAGGTGTCAATCGGGCCAAGATCCGTGGCGGACCAATCGAAAGCACGGATACGCTGGGCCATTTCACCGGACCAGCCTTCACAGCCGTAGGGGTTGGATAAAAATTGCATCGGTTGGCTCTGTGCAAAGAGAGGGTATTTGCAACGTTTTGGAGCGCGCCAGCGGCGGATGGTTTCACTTGTTATAAGTTAGGAGGTAATGGCGACAAAAACCACTGCCCTCAATGAAAATCCCGGCTGCGCACATGAATGCCTTCCAGCAGTGGCGTCAGGTCGGTGAGACGCCCGGCAATCAGGTGCCGCACCTCGCCCACCGCCTCCCAGCGCCCGTCGACTTTGAGCAGCCGCGAGCCGACCAGCGCCAGGCGCTGGCGTTCTGCCAGGTCGCGCCAGACCACCACATTGAGGTTGCCGAATTCATCTTCCAGCGTCACAAAGGTCACGCCGCTGGCGGTGCCAGGGCGCTGGCGCCCGGTCACTAGACCGGCGACGCTGACATTGCGCCCATGCTCCACCGCCATCAGCTCCAAAGAGCTGCGGCAGCGGCGTTTGCGCAACTCATCACGCAGCAACGCCAGCGGGTGCGGGCCGAGGGTGGTGCCAACCGTGGCGTAATCAGCCTGCAAGTCTTCGCCAACCGTCGGCGCCGGCAATTGCACCGCCGCTTCGTCGGGGCTCGGCAGGCCCGCGAACAACCCCAGCTGTTTATGCACGCCTGCCACTTCCCAGCGTGCCCGGTGCCGGTTGCCCGCCAGCGCACGCAAGGCCCCGGCATCCGCCAGCAACGCCTGGGCCCGCGCATCCAGGCCGGCGCGGTCGTCCAGGTCGGCAATGTCACTGAACACACGACGCTGGCGCGCCGCCTCGATGCGCCGTCCATCCTCCTCACGAAACCCCGAGATCATGCGCAACCCCAGGCGAATCGCCGGTTGCTGGCCGTCGACAGGCTCCAGGCTGCAATCCCAGTCACTGGCCAGCACATCCACCGGGCGGATCTGCAAGCGATGGCGCCGCGCATCCTGCAGGATCTGGTCCGGGCTGTAGAAACCCATGGGCCAGCTGTTGATCAAGGCACAGGCGAACGCCGCCGGTTCATGGCACTTGAGCCAGCAACTGGCGTAGGTCAGCAAGGCAAAACTGGCCGCATGGGACTCGGGGAAGCCATAGCTGCCAAAGCCTTTGATCTGCTCGAAAATCTGCGCGGCAAATTCCTCGCTGTAGCCGTTCTTGAGCATGCCGGTGCGCAGACGCTGCTGATGCGGTTCCAGGCCACCGTGGCGTTTCCAGGCGGCCATGGAACGGCGCAACTGGTCGGCTTCGCCGGGGCCATAGTCGGCGGCAACCATGGCGATCTGCATCACCTGTTCCTGGAACAGCGGCACGCCCAAGGTGCGCTTCAGCACCGCCTCAAGTTCCGGCGATGGATAAGTGGTGGGCTCTTCGTTATTCCGGCGCCGCAGGTACGGATGCACCATGCCGCCCTGGATCGGCCCAGGCCGCACAATCGCCACCTCAATCACCAGGTCATAGAAGTTCTGCGGCTTGAGCCTGGGCAGCATCGACATCTGTGCCCGCGACTCGATCTGGAACACGCCGATGGTGTCGGCCTTGCTGATCATTGCGTAGGTGGCCGGGTCTTCTTTGGGTATGCCTGCCAGAGACATATCGCGATTGCGATGGCGGCGCAGCAAGTCGAAGCAGCGGCGGATCGCGCTGAGCATGCCCAACGCGAGGATATCCACCTTGAGCAGGCCCACGGCGTCGAGGTCATCCTTGTCCCACTGGATAATGGTGCGCTCGGCCATGGCGGCATTTTCCACCGGCACCAGGGTGTCCAGCGGGTATTCGGAAATCACAAAACCGCCAGGGTGCTGGGACAAGTGCCGGGGAAAACCGATCAGTTGTTGAGTCAATGTCAGCACACGCCGCAGGATCGGGCTTTGCGGGTCGAAGCCGCCTTCGCGCAGGCGCGCAAGCGGCGGCGCATCTTCACTCCAGCGTCCGCAACAGTCGGCCAGCGCGTTGATCTGGTCCGGCGGCAAACCGAGGGCCTTGGCCACATCACGCACCGCGCCGGATGCGTGATAACTGCTGACCACCGCCGTCAACGCCGCGCGGGTGCGGCCGTAGCGTTGGAACACGTACTGCAGCACTTCCTCGCGGCGTTCATGTTCGAAGTCCACATCGATATCCGGCGGTTCATTGCGCTCCTTGGACAGGAAGCGTTCGAACAGCATATCCGTCAGGCTTGGGTCGATTTCGGTGATGCCCAAGGCAAAACACACCGCCGAGTTGGCGGCCGAGCCACGGCCCTGGCACAGGATCGAACGGCTGCGGGCGAAGCGCACGATGTCGTGCACCGTCAGGAAGTAGCTTTCGTAACCGAGGTCGCTGATCAACTGCAATTCCTTGTTGATCTGCTGCAAGGTCTTGGCGTCAACACCGTGTGGCCAGCGCTGGGCAATGCCTTCCTCGGTCACGGTGCGCAGCCAGGATTGGGCATCATGGCCGGCGGGCACCAGTTCGCGTGGGTAGTGGTAGCGCAACTGGCTGAGATCAAAGGTGCAACGTTTCGCGATGGCCAGGGTTTCATCACGCAGCGCTTGCGGGTACAACGCTGCCAGCGCGTCGAGGCTGCGTAAATGCCGCTCGCCATTGGGGTGCAGGCGCGTGCCGGCTTCGGCCACCGGCACGTGATGACGGATCGCGGTCATGGTGTCTTGCAAGGCCCGGCGCCCGCGCGCATGCATGTGTACATCGCCGCAGGCCACCGCCGGGATCTGCAGGCTGGCGGCCAGGGCCAGGCGCTGCTGCAAATGGCGCGCATCGTCCTGGCCGCAGTGCAGGTGCACCGCCAGCCACAGGCGTTCGGCGAAGGTGTGTTGCAGCCATTGGAGGGTGGCCTGGGTGTCGTTGTCTTCGGCCACCCACAGCGCCAGCAGGCCGGGCATCGGTTGTTCGAAGTCGGCGTGCAGCAGGCGGTAACGGCCTTTTTCGGCGCGGCGGCGAGCCAGGGTGATCAGGCGGCACAGGTGTTGATAGCCGCTGAGATCTTCGACCAGCAACACCAGTTTCGGGCCGTTTTCGATGCGCACTTCGCTGCCGATAATCAGCGGCAAATCCACCGCCTTCGCCGCCTGCCAGGCTCGCACGATGCCCGCCAAGGTGCATTCGTCGGTGATCGCCAGGGCGCTGTAGCCTTGGCGCTTGGCACGTTCGAACAGCTCCAGCGCACTGGACGCGCCGCGCTGGAAACTGAAATTGGACAGGCAATGCAGCTCGGCATAGCTCATGCGAACCAGCCTTGCAGCCACAGCCCGTCGTTCTGCCCCACACAGCGATAGGCCCAGCCTTGCTGGCCGGCACGGGTGCGGATCAGGTAATAGTCGCGGCGGATATCGGCGCCGTCCCACCAGCCGGATTCGATGCGTTCCGGGCCCATCAGGATCTGCACGCCCTGCTCGGCCAGCAAGGTCGGTTCAGTCAGCAACCAGCCGGGGCGCTGCACTTTGTGCAAGGTCGGGCACGCACGGCTGTCGGCGCTCGCCTGCCAGGCACATTCGGGGCGGTGGTCGGCGTGAAAGCGCAGGCTTTGTACGGCCTCATCGCCAAGCCGTGCGCGCAAGCGTTCGCGCAGTTGCTCCCAAGGCAAGGTTTGTTGCGGGCGATCGTCGAACAGGTCCTGGCGTTGCGGCACAAACACCGGCAGGTCCTGGGCCACCAGGCGGAACCCGCGCACCGGAGAGGTGACTTGCACCTGTTCCAGGCGGCCACGGGCCAGTTCGAACAGCATCGACGGTTCGCGCTCGGCACTGAGCAGGCCGACCTTGATCACACTGTCGGGCGCCTGGGCGTGTTCCAGGTGCAAGTCGAAACGTTGCACGCCACTGTCGCGCCCGCAGAGGAAGGCGGACAAGTCACCGGTCAGGCGCCGTAACGGGAACAGCAGCGCCTGGTGTGACTGCACGTCGAAATTCAGCTCGATGCGCACGTCGAACTGATCCGGCGGCTGGTAAAACGCCAGGGCCAGTGGGCGCTGCCCGCTCAGGGCATCCAGGTGCTTGAGCAAGCCGGCGTCAAAGCGTCGCGCCAGGGTGTGCCGAGGCAACGCCTGCACCTGGGCCAAGGTACGCAAGCCCATACGCGACAAGGCCGTGGCCGCCTGCGGGTCAAGACCGGCGCGGTCGATAGGCAGTGGCGCCAGAGCCTGCTGCAAGGCGTCCTCGCCGATCGCCAAACCATCATAAATATTCGCCAGCACCCGCGCCGCCGCCGGGTTCGGCGCGGCGACGATACGGTGGCGAAAGCCCAATTCGGTCAACTCCTGGCGCAAGCGCGCCTCAAACTGCGGCCACGGCCCGAACAGGCCCAGGCTCGACTCGATCTCGAACAGCAACGCACGCGGGTAATACACGCTGACCTGGGAGCTGAAACGGTAGGCCCAGGCGGCGAGGAACTGCTGCCAGCGCTCGATTTCGGCGGGGTCGTATTCGGCGCTGGCAAAGGTTTTGGCCAGGGCATGCGCGGCCGTCAGCGATTGACCTGATCGCAGGCCCAAGGCGCGGGCGGCGGCATTGACGGTTTGCAGCACGCGGCGCTGCGGTGTGCCGGCCAGCAGTACCAACGGTTGATCCGGCTCAGGGTGCACACGCTGCACCCCGTCCAGCGCCAATTGCGGGAAGACAATACACACCCAGCGCATGGCAACCTCAGTGCCCCGCCAGTGCTATCGGCGCCGGGTGGGCCAAGCCGCCCCGGCACTTGAGCACCCGCACTTGCGCAGGTTTTGCCTCAACGGCCAGGCGCAAGGCGGCGGGCGATGAATTGACCGCCTCGCTCAAAGCGCGCCAGGCAAACGCCAGGGTTTGCCCGGTCTCGGCCGCCACCTGCAAGCGCCGCAAGGCGCGGTCATCGGCCTTGCGCGGCCAGCACAGCACCGCGCCGCAACTGCCCGAACGCAGGCACTGCTCCACCGCCCACAACACGTCGCGCGCCTCGGCCTGGATCACCGAAAGCTGGCGCAAATCCACCCCGGCGTTCTGCCAGGCGTGGGGGTACGGCGTGTAAGGCGGCGCCACCAGCACAATGCGCTCGCCCGCCGTGGACAAGCGGGCCAGGGTGGGCAACACCAATTGCAGCTCGCCAACGCCCTCCTTCGCCATCAGGATTTCACTCAGCGCCGACTCCGGCCAACCGCCCGTGGGCAACACCGCGTCCAGCGCCGCCAGCCCAGTGGGGTGCACGCTGGCCGGTGGCACGGCGGGCCGGCCTTTCCAGACGCGGCCGCCATTGAACAGCGTATCCAGAGCAACGACGGCGCCCATCAACCTTGCCTCACCAGGCCGCAGAACACCCCTTCGATGGCCAGGTCCTGATCCGGCCCGACCACAATCGGTTGATACGCGGGGTTGCGCGGCAGCAGGCGCACCTGCTCGCCGTGGCGCTCAAAGCGTTTAATGGTGACTTCGCCGTCCAGGCGCGCCACCACGATCTGCCCGTTCAAGGCTTCGGCGCTGCGGCGCACGCCCACCAGGTCGCCGTCGAGGATGCCGTCTTCGATCATCGAATCGCCCTGCACACGCAGCAGGTAATCCGGGGTTTTGGCGAAAGTGGCGGGGTCGAGTTGCAGACGATTGTGCACTTCGGCATCGGCGCCGATGGGCAGGCCGGCGGCGACACGGCCGAGTACGGGCACGTCCAGCCATTCGGGACGCGCCGGTTGGTTGAGCAGGCGGATGCCACGGGCCTGGTTGGGGTTGACCTCGATGAAGCCGGCTTCGGTCAGGGCCACCACGTGTTTGCGAGCGACGCTGCGCGAGGCAAAGCCGAACGCCTCGGCGATCTCGGCGAGGCTTGGGGGCTGGCCTTGTTGCGCGATACGGTCGCGGATGAAGGTCAGGATGGCGGTGCGACGGGGGGTCAGGGTTGTCATGGAGTACATTTGTACTCTTGTGGGAAATTTCTGACAATAGCCGGTAGTCGGGATTGGGGGGCTGTTGGGGTT
>NZ_WKDV01000082.1:0-10035 GCF_021605825.1 Pseudomonas sp. PA-6-3C | reverse complement strand
AGGATATAAATAACCCAGAAACAACAAAGCCCTCACATTTCTGTGAGGGCTTCGTCTTATATGGTGCCGGCACCAGGAGTCGAACCCGGGACCTACTGATTACAAGTCAGTTGCTCTACCAACTGAGCTATACCGGCGTGTTAGGGCGACGATTATAGCGATTGCCAAGCTTCTGTAAACCCCTGAATTCTGACTATTTTTGCAGAAACCAAGGTTTTTTTACGCTCGCTGCTTTTTCTTACCCTCGGGAGCCTCAAATCCGACTCAATTGCCGTCGCCACACTGGTCGGTAAATTTCATGTACGCCAACACCTGCGTCTCGCCTTTAGAGTCCAGGTAGGTCATGCGTGCGTTCACCACGCCGCATCCCGAGCGGGTGTCTTCGGTGGTCGACAGCACCCGTTGGATATCCGGCTTATGACTTGCCTCGGCATGGGCGGTGAAGGTCAAGCCAAGCAGGCTGGCGGCGATTAGGGTTTTCCAGTTGTTGGTGTTCATGGTGATGGCCTCTGAGGAGCAATGGTGGGGTGAGGCCATTGAATGCCGGGGAGGTATCCGGGCTGTGTCGCGCAGGGCAGGTTTTGTTTCGTTGTGTATGGTGTGGGGGTCTATGTACTTGTTGATACGAACGGCGAGCTTGTATTGGTTGAAAAACACACAGTGATCGCCTAGTGCGTTGTTTTATAGATGTATATCTCCTGGCAAAAGAACAGCCATAAAAATGGCGTGATTAAGCTCATCTTCAAATCTGGCAGGCGTTGCCCAAGCGCGGGTTTGCCGGCTGGCCACCTTTGGTGAAACCGATGCTGTGCAGCAGCAAAGCCTTAATCGCTGGCTCGGCCAGGACCAGGCATTTCTCGCCAAGCGCCTGGCCGCTTCGTTTCGCCGTTTGGCCAAGATGGACGAGGTGCTCGCGCCGTACCTTGCGGGGCGGCGCAGGCCTATGGGCGCGACACGTTTGACCCCGCGTTGAATAGCGGCGGCTGCCAGGATGTAACTGCGTTATGCCGTGCGTTGAGCTTTCGGATGCATTTGCCTAGAAATAGCCATTAAATTGACTATTTACCGTTTGTCTAAAAAATGATCAGTTAAAACACCAGAATAATGACACCTGCCTGCGTGTGACACAGAATGCCTCACTAAGACGCCCATAATAAGACCTGCGGTAAGTGCCTGCTTGCCGACCTTCACGTCTTTAGCTGCGTCGTGAGGAGCTGCCCATGAGCCTTAGCGAAGAGCTGTTGACGTTGTTCGGCAAGAACGTCAGCCATGATGCCGAAGGCATCAATGCACGCATGCACGTTTTTGGCAGTGTGCCCGCTAACGAAAACACCCATTCCCAATCGACTCATCCAGCAGCGCTGCGCCCCAAAGTGGTGGCGTTGGTGTCGATCAATGGTGGTGTCGGCCGCAGCACTCTGGCGACAGCGTTGAGCAGCGGTTTGCAGCGCCATGGCGAATCGGTGGTGGCGCTGGACCTGGACCCGCAGAATGCCTTGCACCATCACTTTGGCTTCAGTGCGACATTGCCGGGTATCGGCCGTACCAGCCTGGAGCATGGGCAGTGGAGCCCGCTGCAGCAGCTTGGCTTTGCCGGTTGCCAGGTCATAACCTTTGGCGATATCGACATTGAGCAGCAGGAAAGCCTCGAGCGCTGGCTCAAACATGAACCCAGCTGGTTGGCGCAGCGCCTGGCGGCCCTGGGCTTGAGCGAGCGGCAGACGGTGATCATCGATACGCCCGCCGGTAACAACGTTTACTCCCATCAAGCGCTGAGCGTGGCCGATGTGGTGCTGGTTATCACCCAGGCCGACGCCGCCTGCCTGGGTACCCTTGATCATTTGGATGGATTGCTCGCGCCGCACCTTGAGGGTGAACGCCCGCCGGTGGTGCATGTGGTGGTCAACCAAGTGGATGAGAGCAACGCCTTTAGCCTGGACATGCTGGAGGCGTTCAAACAGCGGCTGGGCAAAGCGCCGCTGGAGATGCACCGCGATATGGCGATCAACGAAGCGTTGGCGTTTGCGGCCGACCCGTTGGATAACGCTACAAAGCGGCTGGCTGGCGACGATATCAACGAGATTTGTCGCGTGCTGAAAGCACCGAAAAGAACCGCATAAATCGCGCTTTATGCAGTTAGCGCCAGATGCTTATGCACAATCGGTTGGTCGGGCCTGTCACGAAACAGCCATTTTGTGGAGCCGTTCTCAACACGCTGCAACTGCCTGTTTTGTGTGCGTTTTATTTTGTGAACAAAAAATGACCAGGGTGGGTTTTGGTCTGTAGCGCTGATGGCTACGGCCTCTGTAAAGAATTCATCAACAGAGTTATCCACAGGGCGCGTGTAGGAAGTTTCGCCCTTTAATCGCGCTCCGCCAGCACCATCAAGTTGCGCGGCGTTAGCGTAGGTTCGCAGAAGGTGCCTATCTCAACCTTGTAGCCCTGTTCTTTCAAGAACAGCGCGCGATCCAAGACCAGCCACAGTTCCAGCGGCCGCCGAAACAATCCTCTGACCAACTCCAGGTTGCGCACCTCGGCCAAGCGCCGCCAGCCGTGTGCCTCCAGCGCCGCCCAATCATGTTCACCTGTGGATAAATCCTTGAGACGCGCCAGTTCCCGGCAGTAGTCAGCGAAGGGTTTGTCCAGCCAACTGGCAGGCAGGGACGGCGTGGGCAGGTACTCGTCGCTGCCACGCAGCTGGCGTTGCAACTGATCGAAACCCAGGCGCCGGGCCATGGACGTGTCCCGTTGCTGGCGCACGCGATTACCGGCGGTGACGGTTTCGCTCAGCGGTAACCCCAGGTCATCGACCGAAAGCTGTAGTTGCGAGGCGCGCCCGGCGGTCGACAAGGCCTGATAGCGCTCGGCGCCGATGCGGTTATAGCAGCAAGGTGCCAGCGCGAGCTGCTTGCAGCCCGTCGCGCTGGCCACGTGCAACAGCCGCACATGCAGATCGCCGCAGGCGTGTAAGGCGACGGGCGTGTGCTCGGCACTGATCGCCACATCGGCCATCACGTCTTGCAGGCGATGGGTGACAGCCAGGCCGTGATGGTCGCTCAAGGCCTGGCCCGAGGCGATCAGCGTAGGGTCGTATTCGAGGCAGGTCAGCTGTTGGCCAGGTTGCAGCAAGCGCCGGCCGAGGTGGCCTTTACCGGCGCACCAGTCCAGCCAATGCTTGGGTGTTGCGGCAAACTTCAGCGCGGCGCCGAACGCTTCAATTTGCTGCCATTTACGCCCTGGCACATCCACGTTCAGGCGATGGCGGGCAGGCTCCAGCCTGTGTGCGGGTAACTTATCCACAGCGCTGAGCTGCGCTGCCTGAAAAGCCAGCTGTGGAAATGGCGCAGGCGCCGGCAGGTCATAGGGGTGGTTGTGACTGGCTTCGGCATCGGCCAGCGAGCGCTGGCGCAGCCATTGGGCCAGCTCGGGGTGCTGGTGTTCCCAGGGTAAGTGCAAGTGCGTAAAGGGCCGTGGTCGCCACAGCCCTTGGTGCTCGATTAGAAACGCATCCAGCGCCGCAAAGCGAGCCTCAACGTCCCTGGCAAGCATCGACGCGCAGCCAGCGTTCGAGCAGTTTGAAGCCCCGCACCAGGATGTAGGCCATCAGCAGGTAGAACAGCCCGGCGGCGAAGAAGATCTCCACCGGCAGGTAGGTGCGGGCGATGATGGTGCGCGCCATGCCGGTCAGTTCCAGCAGGGTGACGGTGCTGGCCAGGGCGCTGGCCTTGAGCATCAGGATCACTTCGTTGCTGTACGCCGGCAGGCCAATGCGCGAGGCACGCGGCAGGATGATGTAGAACAGCGTCTTGGGTTTGGACATGCCCAGGGCGCGCGCCGCTTCGATCTCACCCGGCGGGATGGCCTGGATAGCGCCGCGCAGGATCTCGGCGATATAGGCGGCGGTGTGCAAGGTCATGGTGGCCGTGGCGCACCAGAACGGATCGCGCAGGTACGGCCACATGAAGCTCTCACGCACGGCATCGAACTGTGCCAGGCCGTAATAAACCAGGAACAACTGCACCAGCAGCGGCGTGCCACGGAAGAAGAAAATATAGGCGTAGGGCAGGGCGCTCACGTACCAGCGGCGCGAGGAGCGCGCGATACCCAGCGGAATCGCCAGCAGCAGGCCGGCGATCACGGCGATGGCCACCAGTTCCAGGGTCAGGGTTGCGCCTTGGGCCAGTTTGGGCAGCCACTTGATGATCACGGCCCAGTTCAAGCCCAGGTCGAAGTGCGACAGCCAGCTGTAGTCACCGCTCATTGGGTGCTCCTTGCAAAGCCGCGGGCGGCGCGTTTTTCCAGGAAGTACATGCCGGTCATGGCCAGCACGGTGAGGCCCAGGTACATGAAGGCTGCCACCATAAAGAAGGTGAACGGCTGCTTGGTCACGGTCACGCCGATTTGTGCGTGACGCATGATTTCTTCAAGGCCGATCACCGACACCAGCGCGGTGTCTTTCATCAGGATCATGAACAGGTTGCCCAGGCCCGGCAGGGCGATGCGCCACATCTGCGGCATGATCAAGCGGGTGAAAATCCGCACCTTCGACAGGCCCAGCGCCACACCGGCTTCGCGGTGGCCTTTGGGAATGGCGAGAATCGCGCCACGGAACACTTCCGTGGCGTAGGCGCCAAAGCACAGGCCCAGGGCGATAACCCCGGCGGCAAAGGCACTGAGAGAAAGGTCGGGGTTACCGAAAAACTCGCCCAGGGCACGCATCAGGTTGACGGTGCCGAAGTAAATCAGCAGCACCCACAACAGCTCGGGAATGCCACGAACGATGGTCGAGTATGCACCGCCCAGCCATTGCAACGGCTTGTACGGTGAAGTCTTGGCCAAGGCGCCGGCAAGGCCGAGCACCAGCCCCAGGCACAGGGCCGTGAGCGCCAGTTTGACGGTCATCAGCGCGCCAGCGGCAAGCGCCGGGCCGAATCCGTAGAGATCGAAATTCATGGTGTTTTCATATCGCGGCAGGCATTGCTGAAAGCCGGCGCGCTACTTATAGAAGCGCGCCGGTCAGGCCATTCAGATCATTCGATGCTGAACGGGAAGTACTTGTCGTTGATCTTCTTGTAGGTGCCGTCTGCCTTGATCTCTGCCAGGGCTTTGTTCAGGCGCTCGCGCAGCGGGTCGCCCTTGCGTACGGCGATACCGATCTTGTCGCTTTCTACCACCGGGTCGCCTTTGAACTCATAGGCCGAACCGTCTTTGCTCTTGAGCCATTCGTACTGCACGTACTTGTCGGCGAGAATCCCGTCCAAACGGCCGGAAGTCAGGTCGAGGTAGGCGTTTTCTTGGGTGTCGTAGAGCTTGGCGGTGGTGTCCGGCAGCTTGTCTTCCAGGTAAGTACCGGCCAGCGTTGCGCGCTGTGCACCGATGATCTTGCCTTTCAGGTAACCGGCGTCGGTCTTGAAGTCGGCTGTGGCTTTAGGTGCGATGAATTGCAGCTTGTTGGAGTAGTACGGGTCGGTGAAGTCGACGGCTTGCTTGCGCTCATCGGTGATCGACAGCGAAGACACCAGGAAGTCGAACTTCTTCGCGTTCAGGGCTGGGATGATGCCGTCCCAATCAGACACATACACTTCGCATTTTTCGACTTTCATCTTGGCGCACAGGGCGTCGCCGATGTCTTTGTCAAAGCCCACGACGTTGCCGCTGGCGTCTTTATTGTTGAAGGGCGGGTAGGCCGCTTCGATCCCCATTTTCAAGGTTTCTGCCATGGCCGTGGCGCTGAACGCCATCGAAACGGCCGCGGCCAGAAGGAATTTTTTATAGTTCTGCATGCATGTTGCTCCGTTAGCGGTTGCTGGACATGAATTGTTTGCAGCGCGCCGAAAGCGGGTTTTCAAACACCTGCTGTGGCGATCCTTGCTCTTCGACCAGGCCCTGGTGCAGGAACACCACTTCACTGGAAACCTGACGGGCAAAGCCCATTTCATGAGTGACCAGCAGCATGGTGCGGCCTTCTTCGGCCAGCGCGCGGATCACATTAAGTACTTCCTGGACCATTTCCGGGTCAAGCGCCGATGTCGGCTCGTCGAACAGGATGACCTTGGGCTGCATGGCCAGGGTGCGCGCTATGGCCGCGCGTTGTTGCTGGCCGCCGGACAGTTGCGCCGGGTAGGCGTGGCGCTTGTCGCTGATGCCGACCTTGGCCAGCAGGGCTTCGGCCACTTCTATCGCTTCGGCCTTGCTCTGGCCGAGCACACGGCGGGGCGCCTCGATGATGTTGTCGAGGATGCTCATGTGCGGCCACAGGTTAAAGTTTTGAAACACAAAACCGATTTCGCTGCGCAGGCGGTTGATCTGTTTGCCGTCGGCGGCCATCAGCTCGCCGTTTTTCGCGGCTTTTAGCTTGAGCTCTTCACCGGCCACCAGGATCTGGCCCTGATGCGGGTTTTCCAGCAGGTTGATGCAACGCAAAAAGGTGGACTTGCCGGAACCGGAGGAACCCAGGATCGAGATCACGTCGCCGTCGCGGGCGGTCAGCGAGATACCTTTGAGTACCTCCAGCTCACCATAGCGTTTATGCAAGTTGCGGATTTCAAGCGCGGGCGCGGCCTCAGCCATGTGCGGTCCTCATTGTGTTCAGTGCATTCTTGCTGTTGGGCCGCCTTCCTGGCGAGGCGCCAAGCTAGCATAGCGTTCGGATGGCAGCCAACAGCGCTGCGGACGGTTAACGGGTGGTCTGCGGCAAGGTGTCGCATCGGCACAGCAGCGTGTCGCGCTATCAACAACCTACAGACGTCTGAACCCGATAAATCCACAGGCTTCGCGTAAAAAAGGGCGCGATGGTGCCAGCTTTGGCCGGGTGTTGGAAGGGTTAACCGGGCAAACGGTCCTTATCAGCCCTTTTATGGAGCGTCACGTACTTTTTGTGTGTGTTTTTGGTGCGTATTTTCGTGTCGCAGTTGGGTCGCACGGTAACGCTATAGCGGAATGCCATAGTTCTCAACGACTTGCGTGAGCTAATGAATTGTCCTACAGCCCGCGTCAATCGTGGCTCTGTAATATTTTGGCGCAAATCTTGCGTAAAAAATAAAGAACGCCCCGTTGGTTTCTTTTCACGAGAAGGATCGCAGGCCGGGCGGACCGTTTTCGCAATTCCTCGCAAAGGTGTGTCAATGAGTAGTACGCAAAGCTCCAATGACCTCGAACAGGGGCTCAAACCGCGTCACGTCACCATGCTGTCGATTGCCGGCGTTATTGGTGCCGGTTTGTTTGTCGGCTCCGGCCACGCGATTGCTGCCGCCGGCCCCGCCGTGCTGCTGGCTTACGCCGCTGCGGGCACGCTGGTGGTGTTGGTGATGCGCATGCTCGCCGAAATGGCCGTGGCCTCCCCGGACACCGGTTCGTTCTCCACCTATGCCGACCGTGCGATCGGTCACTGGGCCGGTTTCACCATCGGCTGGTTGTACTGGTGGTTCTGGGTGCTGGTGATTCCACTGGAAGCCAACGCCGCCGCGACCATCCTGCATGCCTGGTTCCCCGATGTGGCGATCTGGGCGTTTACCCTGATCATCACCTTGCTGCTCACGGCCACTAACCTGTTCAGCGTGAAGAACTACGGCGAGTTCGAGTTCTGGTTTGCGCTGATCAAAGTCGTGGCGATCGTAGCCTTTGTGATCCTTGGCCTCGCGGCGATCTTCGGCTTCCTGCCGACCAGCCAGGTCAGCGGTGTTTCGCACCTGTTCGACACCCAGGGCTTCATGCCTAATGGCATGGGCGCGGTATTGGCGGCGATCCTGACCACCATGTTCTCGTTCATGGGTACCGAGATCGTTACCATTGCAGCGGCCGAATCGAAGAACCCTGGCCAGCAAATCACCAAGGCCACCAACTCGGTGATCTGGCGGATTGGTTTGTTCTACCTGCTGTCGATCTTCATCGTGGTGTCCCTGGTGCCATGGAACGATCCGACCCTGGCGGCGGTAGGTTCCTACCAGACCGTGCTGGAACGCATGGGCATCCCGAATGCCAAGCTGATCGTCGACCTGGTGGTATTGGTAGCCGTGACCAGCTGCCTCAACTCGGCGCTGTACACCGCCTCGCGCATGCTGTTCTCCCTGGGCCGTCGCGGTGATGCACCGGCCGTGGCCAAGCGCACCAACAAAAGCGGCACGCCTTACTGGGCAGTGTTGCTGTCGACCGGCGCTGCGTTCCTGGCGGTATTCGCCAACTATGTGGCGCCAGCTGCAGTGTTCGAATTCCTGCTGGCCAGCTCCGGCGCCATTGCACTGCTGGTGTACCTGGTGATCGCCGTGTCGCAACTGCGCATGCGCCAGAAACGCACGGCAGCGGGCGAGAAGATTGTCTTCAAGATGTGGCTGTTCCCCGGCCTGACCTACGCGGTGATGGTGTTCATCGTCGGCACGTTGACCATCATGCTGTTCCAGGAAGCCCACCGCGTCGAGATCATCGCAACCGGTATTCTGAGCTTGTTGGTAGTGCTGGCTGGGCTGATCGTGGCGAGCCGCCGCAAGGCGCAGAAGGTAGGCGCTGCGGTGCTCAATTGATGTGATGAACTGCGGTGCGCAGTGCGCCGCAGTTCAAAAAAAGTGTGGGAGCGGGCTTGCCCGCGATGACGGGCTGGCAGTGGATAAATTCTTCGCCTGATACACCGCCATCGCGGGCAAGCCCGCTCCCACATTGTGTTGTGTATCAGTCCTGGGAGTTGGCCAGCGCCTGGGATGCCGCCACGTAATCGGCCTGGAACTGCGGGGATTCAATCCACGCCAGCGCCGCTGCTTCATCCTCGGTGTCCGTCGCCCACTGGCGATACTCGATCAGCGCCGCCAGGATAAAATCTGTCGCGTCTTCTTCGCCTTCCTGCTCCAGCACCACGGCCAACAGTGGGTGCGCCAGGAATGCCGCACACAACGCCTGCTGGCTGCTCTCGCCGGCTGCGCGCATCTCGACGAACAACTCGGTCAAATCCACCGACTCAAGGTCAATGCGGCTGTCGTCGCCAGCGAACGCATCCGGCTTGGTCGCGACGGCGCGCTGGCTGCGGTTTTGCTTGGCCTTGGCCTTGGCCCGGTGGGCACGTTTTTGCTGCTTGTTCGGCGAGGCCATGGGCTCAACGTCCTTGGGTTCTTAATCGGGGTGGGGTATTGAAGCGCAGGTTGGGGGAAATCCCAAGGAAATCTAGACGCGCACGCCGGGTGTGCCGGGCGCCAATTCGCCTTTCTGCAGCCATCCCAGCGCAATCGGCCACAACCGGTCCTGATATTCACTGCGAAAGAAGGCGAAATGCCCGACGGCTTTTTCGCCGATGTCATCGGGCGCAATTCGCAGGTGAGTGCGCGCGCTGTTTTCAAAATAGCCCAGCAGTCGCTCAATAGCCGCCACAGTCCCAAAAGGGTCGTCGGTGATGCTAATGGCCAGCAACTGCGCCTTCACTCGAGAAAAAGGCAGCTCGCCCAGGCCGCGCCCGCTGGGGCGCGTTTCATAGCGCGGTGTCGACATGCTCCAGTCGCGCACCACGCCTGCCGGCGTGTCCTCCAGCCAGCCCATGCGCTTGCCGGGGAAGTAGCCGCACAGGGCCGTCACCAGCGGCATCACCACATGCCACTTGGCAAACATGCGCCAGCGCCCGCTCGCCGCGTAATCGCGCCAGTACGCAAACTGCGCGCCGACCGTGACGATGCGCCGAATCACTGCGCCGCAAGCACCGAGCCCTGCCGCGCACCCGCCGAAACTGTGGCCGACCACATCAATCGGCTGCCCCGGAAACTCCCGCTGTGCGCGCTGCAGCATCGCCTCGAAATCCAGCACGCCCCAATCTGACCACGACGCCTTGAAGCCTCGCAACGCGCCGCTGCGGGATTCGCCGATGCCACGGTAGTCGTAGGTGATCACGTCGAAGCCGTTGGCAAACAGGTAGTCGGCGAAGCGTGAATAGTGGCGGCAGCGGACCGAGGTGGCGGCGTTGATGATGACGACCGGGCGTTCGAAGTCGGTGCGCGGGTGGCGCCAGGTGAAGCCGCCGATTGGGTAGCCGTCGGCAGCGGGCTCGCAGAATGTTTGTGGGGC
>NZ_WKDV01000081.1:0-10104 GCF_021605825.1 Pseudomonas sp. PA-6-3C | reverse complement strand
CACCCCCAACGCATTCCGCCGTCCGCTCACGGATATCAGGCAAATCCTCGGTAGTTTGGGGAAGCGTCCTACCGCAAAAGGAACCATTTCCCTCAAGTCCGGGTCTTTACCCCGCCCACCCGCAACCGGTCGGGCTGCATGGACTGCAGCGTTTTTAAAACGACATTAAGGATTAATGTGAACTTCGCCTCCCCAATCCCTTGTCTGCCACCACCGGCTGCGGTGCGATTGCTCGCGCCTGGGGTTCAGCAGGGCGCCTTGGGGGAATACATTCGGATCATCTGATCCCTCGCTCAGCACACCTACAGCCGCCGGGCGTATTGGCGGCTTTGACTGTAGTTCATGGAGTTTGAAATGAAGCGCAAGCCGTTCCAGAAAACCCTGCTGGCCCTGATGGTCAGCGCAGGCGCCGCGCATGTTGCTGCGGTGGAATTCGACGTGAGCAGCGGCCAGAACAAGTGGAAAGGCCAGGTGTTCAACGAGCCTGTCACCTTGGTCGGGTCGCGCAATGTGGTGGCCACCCAGCGTAATGTCGATGGGGCCAGTGTTGCCGAGACCAATGTTCAGGGTTCGCTGATCAACCGCGCCGACTACAGCATTGATGGCAGTGGCCTCAACATCCGTGGTTTTGTAGTGGATGGCGCGCTGGACTCTGATCTGCGGGCCCGTGGCGGCACGATCACCGGTGATGTCATCCAGGCCGGTACGATCAGGCTCACCAACCAGACCTGGGCCGAAGGTTTTGAGGTGGGCGCCGCGAACATCGGCGGCAGCGTGATCAACTCCGGAACTATCGTCACCGTTGACGTGCCGGGGTCGGACAGTGACGGCGAGGGCATGTACCTCAATGGCACGACCGTCGGTGGTGACGTGATCAACTCCGGCCTGATTGATGTCACTTCCATCTACGGCTACGGCCTGATCCTGGACACCCATAACAATATGCCGGTGACCGTCGGCGGCAAAATCCTCAACTCCGGCACCATCCGCGTCACGGGCGAAGAGGCGTTGGGCATTGAAGTTGAAACCGACACCAGTGACCTGCGTATAGAAAACAGCGGTGTGGTGACGGTCAACGGTGGTATGGCCAGGGCCGTACAGTTCAACTCCGGCACCTTCGATTACTTGCTCAACACCGGCACGATTGAAGCCAACGGCGCCAATGCGGTGGCTGTCCATCTGACTGGGGCAACCTTTACCCAGAACCCGCAGTCGGGCGCGCGCGGCGTTATCAACCGGGGTCTGATCAGTGCCGACAGCACCGCGATCCTGGTCAATGCCCGCGACCAGACTTCGCCCTTCGAGATCAACCAGCAAGCAGGCGAGATCCGCAGCAAATCCGGCACGGCCATCGACGCCGCCAACCTTGCCACGCTGAACTGGACGGGCGGCAAAATCACCGGCGACTTGCTCAACCTGAGTGCGGTGAATGTCGCCGGCCAAGCTGATTTTGCCGGCCAGCGCATCATCGCGCCGGTCTCGATTAATTCCGGCTCGTTGAACCTGGCCGCGCCCGGTACCACGATCAGCGGCAACCTTAACGTCGCCAGCGGTGCGGGCATTGATATGCACCTGGCCGACAGCGTGGTGCCCACCACGCCGTATCTGTCGGTCAACGGTACGGCTAATTTCGCCCAGGCGTCGAAGCTCACGGTGAGTGCGCAGCCAGGCGACTTTGCGCGCACCAATAACGGCACTCAATACACCCTGTTGCAGGCCACCAGTGTGCAGAACAACGGCCTGTCGGTTGCCAGTTCGTCATCGCTGCTCAACGTGCTGAGCTACTCGGCGGATGCGCAAACGGTCAAGGCTGTCGTCGCGGTTAAAGACAACCAGCAAGTGCAGCAGGAACTTGCCGGTGCAGGTGCCAGCGCCGCAGCGGCCACGGCGGTGAATACGTTCAAGAACGATGTGCTCGGCGGGCTCAACCAGGACGACCCAGTGTTCCAGTCCCTCGCCAACGCCGGGACTGCGCAACAGCTTGCTCAAGTGAGCGAGCAGCTCAAGCCGGACGTCAACCGTGGCGCGCTGGATGTGGCGTTGTCGGGGCAGACTGTTATCAATGGCGCAATCTTCAACCGCCTTACCGACCAGCGCGAAGGCCATCAAACCGGCGGCGTGTGGGTGCAGGGTTTGAGCAGCAACATGGACCAGGATGGGCGCGGCGGTAACAACGGTTACTCGGCCAACAGCAGCGGCATGGCCGTGGGTGTGGACGGGCGTTTGAACGACACCACCACCCTGGGCGTGGCTTACAGCTACCTTAATTCCAACATCCATTCGGACCTGGGCAACAAGACCGATGTGGAGGGCCACGCGCTGTCGCTGTATGGCAACTGGGCGCTGCAAAACTGGTTTGTGGATGGCAGCCTCAGCTACGGTCATAACGACAACGACAGCAAGCGCCATGTGGCGGGCACCACGGCCAAGGGCAGTTACGACAGCAACGTGTTGGCAGCCAGCGTAATCGGCGGCTACAGCTTTAAGCCATCGCAGGCGGTGGTGATCGAACCGCGTGTGGCGGCGCGTTATGCCAACGTGCGCATGGACGGCTACGACGAGAAGGGTTCTTCGGCGGCGCTGAGCACGCGTTTGCAGCGTTATGAAGTGGGTGAGTTGGGTGCCGGTGTGCGTTTGGCCGGCAACTTGCCGATGGGCGCAGGCAGCCTGCAACCGGAAGCGACCTTGATGGCGTATCACGACCTGATGGGTGATCGCGTCGCGCAAACCTCCAACTTTGTGGCAGGTGGTGCGGCGTTCACCACCACCGGCGCGTCGGTGGCGCGTGACAGCTACGAGGCGAGTGTGGGCGTGAACTACCAGGTGTCGGACTTCACCGTGGGCGCCAGCTACACCCGCCAAGCGCGCAGTGGCTTTGACGCCGATGGCGTGATGCTCAAAGCGCGTTACGCGTTCTAAGCCCCAGCGCTGATCGTTCCCACGCTCTGCGTGGGAATGCCGCCCTGGACGCTCTGCGTCTGCTTTTGAGGCCGTGACGCAGAGCGTCACCGGATGCATTCCCACGCGGAGCGTGGGAACGATCGGTAACACCACCAAACCCCTGTGGGAGCGGGCTTGCCCGCGATGGCGGTGGGTCAGTGAATAAATCCAGTGACTGACACACTGCTATCGCGGGCAAGCCCGCTCCCACATTTGGTGTTGTGTTTGTCAGAACAACTTGCGCTGCACGGCCTCATCCAGCGTGCTGCGGGTCAGTGCTTCAACCACTTCTCCGGTATTGGCCTGGAACGGGATGCCTACGATCAGCACCAGGTGCATCCACGTGCGCACCGATTCGCTTTTCTTGACCCGGCCCAGTTCTTTGCCGTCCTTGTCCTTGAACACGGTTTCCAGGGTGAAGGTGTTCTTCGCCGTGGACGGGATGATGAAGAACGTGACGCCGGTAATAATCGCCGAGGCCATGCTGAACTGTTCGTTGTTATACAGCGTGGCGTCGGCGTAGATGTCCGAGTCGACCTTGTCGGTGCTCACCCGTGCAAAGCGGTTGGACTGGCGGAACCCATCGGCCACGGTTTTTTCCCACAGCGCCGCCGGTGCGCCGGCCGTGGTATTGCCGGGGCCGCCGTTGACTTGGCTCAGCGCCGTGGTGCGCACGTAGGCGGTGGGTTTCTGTGCCGGTGTGCTGGCGGTCGGCGGCCAGGTTTGCACGGCCGGCAATTCGTGTTGCGAGTAGGACACGCAACCGGTCAACAAGACGGCGGCGAGGACCAGGCTGTGTTTGATCAACCCTTTCATGTGTTGCTCCCTGAAATTACGGTTTGGCCAGTTTGGCAGTGGCGGTATCGAGCAGTTGCGCGACCAGTTCGTTCAACTGTTTGGCGCCCATGGTCGGGGCCCAGTATTCGCGGCCGTAGAGGCCCACGTTGCGTTCAAACTTGACCTCTTGCTTGGCGCTCGCCAGTTCCTTGCCGTCGCGGTCGACAATCACCAGGTCGCCGGCCACGTCGAAGGTGTCGACGAAAATCGGGCCGTTGACCCAGATCCAGATCGTCAGCGTCAGCAGGGCACCAGGCACGTAGGCGGGGTGAACGCCACGGTGGCCTTTGAGGGAGGTCATGTTGAATTTCAGCGCGACATCGTTTTCGCCAAGGCGCACCGGGTACTCAGTGACCTGCTTGAAGTAACCCGCCGTGCGCACGTACTGGTTGAGTTGGGCCGTGAGCGAACGGCTGATCGCAGTTTTATTGGCGTCGTTGACGTCGGCGGCGCTCACTGTCACATCAGCGACTTGCGCACTGCGCGGGCTGCTGACGGGGGCCGGGTGGAGCGGGGCGCCGATGGGGCCGGTGACGGTGTAAGAGACGCAGCCGGTCATCGACAGCGTCGCGAGCAGGGCCGCAGCCCCAAGGAGGGTTTTCAACACGCAATATCCCTATTTAATGAACAAGCCAAGCCAATGTCTCGACCGATGGCTGTGTAACTTGAGGCGGGCGCGCAGCGTAACAGAATGCCGTTGAGCGGCGAACGCCCCCGCAGCAGCGAAACCGCTTGAGTACACAGGGCAACCCCGTAAAATGCCGCGCACTGGATACAAGGCATTTTTCAAGGATGAATCAAGCAATGCGCCTCTCTGCTTTTCTCCCGGCCACCCGCCTCACCGCGGGCCGCACGTTTCAACCGCACTGCTGCGAGGCAGTCACCCTTCCTGATATCGCTATTGGCGGGCTCGACACTTTCCATGTTGAGGCTGCGTGCAAACGCGCGCGCGTTTTCAGCAAAATCTGATTGCCGCGACTTCGTTGATAACTTACATAACAGCCCTTTGCGCTGGTTTCACCTCTAGGAGCACTCTGTGAAAACACTGTCCAAAATCCTGCTGTCGGGCCTCACCGCCGCAGCGCTGCTGAGCGTGGCCGGTTGCGCCACCGAGAGCAACCGTGCGATGCCGGTGGAGCAAGTTGCCAGCGCCAGCGTGGCCTATTCCGGCGTACGTGTACCGATTGCCGTAGGCAAGTTCGATAACCGCTCCAGCTACATGCGCGGGATCTTCTCCGATGGCGTTGACCGCCTTGGCGGCCAGGCCAAGACCATCCTGATCACCCACCTGCAGCAGACCAACCGCTTCAGTGTGCTGGACCGCGACAACATGGGCGAAATCTCCCAGGAAGCCGCGATCAAAGGCACCGTGCAAAAGCTTAAAGGTGCTGACTACGTGGTGACGGGCGACGTGACCGAGTTCGGCCGCAAAGAGACCGGCGACCGCCAGTTGTTCGGCATTCTCGGCCGTGGCAAAACCCAAGTGGCTTACGCCAAAGTCGCGCTGAATATCGTCAACATCAGCACCTCCGAAGTGGTGTATTCCACCCAGGGCGCCGGTGAGTACGCGCTCTCCAACCGTGAAGTCATCGGTTTTGGCGGCACTGCCAGCTACGACTCCACGCTCAATGGCAAGGTTCTGGACCTGGCCATGCGCGAAGCGATCAACCGCCTGGTAGACGGCATCAACGCCGGCGCCTGGAACCCGCGCAACTAATCACAACAACGCCAAGGAGCACTACACGGATGAGCAAGGCAGTTAAGTTGGCGCTGATGCTGACAGCAATCGCGACGGTCGCCGGGTGCCACACGGCGCCCCAACCCCTGTATCAATGGGAAAGCTACCAGCCGCAGGTTTACGAGTACTTCAAGGGCGAGCCCAAGGAAGCGCAGGTGGAAGCCCTGGAACGCGATCTGCAAAAGATCAACGCCAGCGGCCGCAAGGCCCCGCCGGGTTACCACGCGCACCTGGGCATGCTGTACCTGAGCATGGGCAAGGATGACCAGATGGTGCAGGAGTTCCGCACCGAGAAGGCATTGTTCCCTGAGTCCGCTGCGTACATGGACTTTTTGCTGAAAAACGCCAAGGCTGGAGTTGCCACTAAATGAACCTGTTAAAACTCACCGGCGCCTTGCTGGCCCTGGCATTGCTCGGCGGCTGCGCGGCGCCCAAGACCATTGATTACACAGCGTTCAAACAGGCTCGGCCGAAGTCGATCCTGGTACTGCCACCCATCAATGAGTCGCCGGAAGTGCAGGCCTCCTACAGCCTGGTTTCGCAGGTCACCTACCCGTTGGCCGAAGCCGGTTACTACGTGTTGCCGATTGCCCTGGTGGACGAAACTTTCCGCCAGAACGGCCTGACCACCGCCAACGATATCCAGGGCGTGGCGCCGGGCAAGCTGCATGACATTTTTGGTGCGGACGCGGCGCTGTACATCACCATCAGCGACTACGGCACCAAGTACATGCTGATCTCCAGCGACACCTCCGTGACGGCCTCGGCCAAGCTGGTGGACCTGCGCACCGGCACCACGTTGTGGACCGGCTCGGCACGCGCTTCCAGCGAGGAAGGCAACAACAATGGCGGCGGCCTGGTGGGCATGCTGGTCTCGGCAGCGGTCAAGCAGGTGATCAACAGCTCCACCGATGCGGCGCACCCGATTGCCGGTATTGCCAGTGTCCGCCTGCTGTCGGCCGGGCAGCGCACCGGCATTTTGTATGGCCCGCGTAACCCGAAATACGGCACCGACTAAGTATCTGTTCAACCGTGAACAGCCTTTGCTGACCGCTCGGGTCTGCAAAGGCTTCGCGGGTTGGGTGTCACGCGTTGCCGTCAGTTTACAAGCACATCCGGTGGCCTGATCACTTGCGTACTGGTCACCACGAAGTCTGCTGTGCGGTTGCCGGTCAAGTCGATGGCGATGAAGTGGCGCTGGGTCTGCGGGTTGAAGCCCACGATCGCGTCGCCGATACGCCCGCTGAACGCCTGGACGGGCTTGAATCGCGTGTTGGACCTTCGCTCCAGCCCGCGCAGGTCAATCTTGTCGGTGCCGCTGGTGAAATCCATGATGACATCGGGGTTTGCAGGCGTGGAGTCGCTGGCGTGGTTATAGACGAAACTGTCGGCGCCGCCGCCGCCGCGCATGCGGTCCGCACCCGCCCCACCGGTGAGCCGGTTATCGGCGGCGTTGCCGATCAGCACATCGTGGCCTGAGCCACCGATAGCGTTTTCGATGAGGCAGTTGCGGGCGATAGAGACGTTGCCCTGATAACCACCTACGTCGGAAAACGAGCCATCTCTCAGATTGATCGTTTGGTTATTGCCGTAACCCGAGAAGTCCAGCGTGTCATTTCCGGCGCCATCCCATACGCAAAAAATAGCGGCGTCCTGATGGCTTCTCAGGGAGTAGTGGTCCCTGCCGGTGTTGGAGTTGAAACCGTAGATGTTGTTTTCTCGGCGGGTTTGATAGTTGGCGCCGTACTGGTGCTGGATAGCACTGATGTCATCCATCATGGGAGCCAGCGGCCTGCCCTCGAAGTGTTTGCCACTGCTTTGGGCAGGGTAATAGCTCATGACGGTATGGGCTTTAGAGTCTTGGGCATAAAACCGTTTGGCGTCGTCTTTTTGGCCGTTGTAAGTACCGGGGTGATTCAGGCCGAGCGTGTGACCGATTTCGTGGGTTACGGTGGGGCGTGTCACAAAGCCCGGTTGATAGCGGGTATCGCCAGCGATGCCGTTTTTGTCGTTGCTATAGGGGTAGTAGCCGTCTGCAACTATCACATTATTGGAAATACGGAAGGCCAGCCGTCCTTCTGCCGGGCCGCCGTTTTCAGTGAACGTCAGGTTCGCCACATCGCCCCAGGACTGGATGGCGCGCCGTGCTTCTTGTTTCTCGTAGTCGTTGAATCCAAGACCCTGTTCATAAGTGAAGTTGTAGGAAATCTCGGTCCTGTTGTTTTGGTTTCGGTCCTGCCATTTCAACCTGCCCCCCGTCAGTTGCTCAACGGCCTGACGCTGATTAAATGACGGCCTGTCAGCTCTACTTGTGTAGGGATCATCCGAGCGTTGAGTCGGGTCATAGTTGCCCCCATGGCCGCTGAGAGAACGGGCTACCGGGGCGTCCCAGCGGCGGTGTGCAGGGCTTTGGGCTGACTGAGCGCTGCTCGAATAAGGCTTGTACATCGGCGTTACAGGATTAATTCTCAAGGTCGTTATTCTCACGGGGTATTGGCACTTTTCCTTCTTGGTGAGGCAGGCAGGTTCCCTTTTGCTAAGTGTGAAGTTGCCAGTGTTGGCGTCACTTTCCAAAGCCCGATGTGTGTCCGAGTAAGTCGTTTTTCTTGCAGGTAAAGTGTTCCTACACAGGGTTAAGCCAATGCCCAGTCCTGGGCTGAATTTTCGCCCTGCATCAGAAAAAACGGCCACCGCGAATGACCGTTTTTCACACGTGTTCAGGGACGACTTTGAACCCTGGTGCGACAGTGCGTTTATCCGAAGATAGGCCGTGAGGTCATCAGCCCACTGATATCCTGGGGCCTTATCAACCGCGTGCTTTTCAGCAGGAAGTCCGTCTGGCCGTTTCCGGTCAGGTCAATGGCGACAAAGTACCGATTACTGTAGGCGTTGAACCTCACCAGCGTGTCGCCCGCGCGGCCGGAGTAGGTGTGGACCAGTCGCAGCTGAGTGCGGGTGCTCTGGCTCAGCCCGGTAAGGTCGATCCTGTCTCGGCCGCTGACAAAATCGGTGATCAGGTCAGCACCCGCAGCGGTTGAATCGCTGGCCTTGTCGTAGACAAAAACATCCGCGCCGCCGCCGCCCCTCAACGTGTCTGCGCCGCCCCCGCCCTTGAGGCGGTTGTTGGCGTTGTTGCCGATCAACGTATCGTCATGGCTGCCGCCAATGGCATTTTCCACGGTCACGCCCTTGGCAATGGAAACGTTGCCTTTCATACCGCCCACATCAGAGAAGGCTTCGGCGTTCAAGTTGATGGTTTGTTTCTGATTGAAACCGGAACAGTCCAACGTATCGTCGCCACCGCCATCCCATATGCAAAAAACCGGCGCGTCCCGCGCGGACTTCAGGCTGAAATAATCACGCTCGGTAGTGGAGTTGAAACCGTAAACGGTATCGCCGCGACGGGTCTGGTAGTTGGCGCCGTAGGCGGCCTGTATAGCTGCAATGTCATGCATCAGGGGCGCCACCGAGTAATGGGTCCACTGTGCGTCTTTTGAGAAGTTCTGACCACTTCTGATCTCGGGGTTGTAACTCATCACGCTGTAGGCTTGAGTGTCCTCCAAGTAGTCGCGCGTGGCGGGTTGCTGGGTATAGTCACCGGTATGGTCGAGGCCCAGGGTATGCCCAATTTCGTGAGCCATGACATGTTGGTCGTAACGGTCAGTCCTGGGTTGTGCATGCCCTGAGTCCAGCCATGCCTCGCCTCCTTTTTTGAAGCTCTTGGGAAAGGGCAGGGTCGCATAGGATTCCTCGTTACCCTTGTAAAGACCCAGGGTCAGTCGGCCCTCGGTACTCGCGCCTTTATGTGAGAACTTTATACGGGTGACATCCGCCCACGCTTGCATCGATATAAGCGCCCGTTTCTTTTGTTGTTCATTTAATTCATAAGCACCCTTGGGTACATGACTGACCCGGTGTGGCTCATCCGGCGTGAAGAACTCGTAGGCAATATCAATGACGCCGTCGCGGTTATGGTCTTGCCACTTCAATCCCATTTCCCGGCTGGTGCGCAGCAGGTGCCTGGCGGCGCGGTCGGTGGTGTAGGAGGCCAATGGCTGGTCCTTTACAGCACCCGGTTGTTGATGGGCAGGCTCAAATAATGCAAGCGCCGTATAAGGCTTGTTATCAACAGAGAGCATCTACTTGAATCCTTTTAATAGGCGAGCGGAGGTGTGAACGTTAACGCTCATGGGAAAACACGATGGTGTCAGGGGTTGATAGGGTTAAACCTTCGAGGTGACTACCTGCGAGAAAATACCCTGGCTTGGCTTTGGAAGTTTGCAGTCAAACCCATAATGTCCTCGGGTTTTATTAGTTGAGTGCTTTTGACCAGAAAGTCGGTCTGGCGATTACCCGTAAAGTCCACGCCCACAAAGTATCGACCACTGCGTGAATTTAACTTAACAACGGTATCGCCAATGCGGCCTGTATAGTTATCGACAAGCCGCAGCGGTGTGCCGGTATTCTTGGCCAAGGCAGTGAGATTGATCTTGTCTTTGCCACTGACAAAGTCCTCAATCAAGTCGGCATTCTGATAGGACGAGTTACTGACCTTTTCGTAAGTGTGTGTCATTGAACGGTGGGAGGGG
>NZ_WKDV01000080.1:0-12079 GCF_021605825.1 Pseudomonas sp. PA-6-3C | reverse complement strand
CACGGGCGCATGTCTCAACAGCTCGGGTGCTTAAGGCTGCCAAGGCGGATAAACAGGCCTAAACATGACGTTAAACGGACTCTTAAACATAGACCTTGAAAGGCATGGCTGTAAGAGCGGAACCATACGCCGCCGTTACCTAAATAACGGATATGCCCCCTCAACGCCCAGCCTCAACGACGAGCCAGTCGAATCTGGTCCTTGGCCTGCTTCACCACATTCTCAAGCGTAAACCCAAACTTCTCCTGCAACTTGGCCAACGGTGCCGACGCGCCAAAGCTGTTCATCACCACTTTAGCGCCGGTCTGCCCGACATAACGGTCCCAACCCAGGGGCCCAGCCTGTTCCACTACCACACGGGCTTTTACCGCGGGTGGCAAGACACTGTCGCGATACGCCTGATCCTGGTCTTCAAACAATTCCCAGCTGGGCATCGACACCACCTGAGCGGCAATGCCTTCAGCTTGCAACTGCTCATAAGCCGCCACCACAAGGCTCACTTCACTGCCGGTCGCCAACAGCAGCACCTCAGGCTTATCGGCACCCGCCAACACATAAGCGCCTTTGGCCGCCCCAGACGCCGCCGCATACTTTGTGCGATCCAAGGTCGGCAACGCCTGGCGCGACAACACCACGCAGCTCGGCCGATGGGTTTGTGCCAGGGCCACCTTCCACAGCTCCAGCGTTTCGTTGGCATCGCCGGGGCGCAAGGTCAGCAACCCCGGCGTGGCGCGCAGTTGTGTCAGGTGCTCGACGGGCTGGTGCGTCGGGCCGTCTTCACCCACGCCAATCGAGTCATGGGTAAATACGAACACCACTGGCAATTCCATGATTGCCGCCAGGCGGATCGGCGGTTTCATGTAGTCGCTGAACACCAGGAAGGTCGAGGTGTACGGGCGCAGGTAGGACAGCGCCATGCCATTGGCAATCGCGCCCATGGCGTGCTCGCGGATGCCGAAGTGCAGGTTGCGCCCGCTGTAGTCATCGGCACTGAAACGCCCGGCGCCGTCGAAGGTGAGGTTGGTCTTGGTCGATGGCGACAAGTCCGCCGAGCCGCCCAGCAGCCAGGGGATTTGTTGTGCGAAGGCATTCAGCACCTCGCCGCCGGCGGCGCGGCTGGCGATACCCTTGGCGTCGGTGTCGAAGTGGGGCAGTTCGTCCTGCCAATGCTCCGGCATTTCGCCGGCGCGCATGCGGCGCAATTCATCGGCCAGTTCCGGTTCGTACTGCTCCAGCTGCGCCAGGTGTTGCTGCCAGGTTTCATACAGCGGCTGGCTGCGTTCCAGCAGCGCATCGCGCAGCACCGTGCGGGTGTCGTCGGGCACCAGGAAACTGGAATCCTGCGGCCAGCCGTAGGCCGCCTTGGTCAGGCGGATTTCTTCCTCGCCCAATGGCTCGCCATGGGCGGCGGCGGTGTTGTGTTTGTGCGGTGAGCCGTAGCCGATCACGCTGTCGACCACAATCAGGGTTGGCGCGCCGGTGTTGGCCTGGAAGGTTTCCAGCGCTGCGCTCAGGGCTTGCAGGTCGTTGGCATCGGTGACGTGCAAGGTGTGCCAGCCATAGGCCTGGAAGCGCTTGATCACGTCTTCGCTGAACGCCAGCTCGGTGTGGCCTTCGATGCTGATGGTGTTGTTGTCGTAGATCCAGCACAGGTTATCGAGCTTCAAGTGCCCGGCCATCGACGCCGCTTCGCTGCTGATGCCTTCCATCATGTCGCCATCACCGCACAGGGTGTAGACGTTGTAGTCGAACAGCACCTGGCCGTCGCGGTTAAAGCGTTTGCCCAGCCAGCGTTCGGCCATGGCCATGCCGACGCTGTTGGCGCAGCCCTGGCCCAGCGGGCCGGTAGTGGTTTCCACGCCGGTGGTCATGCGGTACTCGGGGTGGCCGGGGGTCTTGGAGCTCATCTGCCGGAATTGCTTGATGTCGTCCAGGCTGATCGCCGGCTGGCCGGAGCGCTTGCCGTGGGCATCAATCTCGACCACACCGGCCAGGTGCAGCAGCGAATACAACAGCATCGAGGCGTGCCCCACCGACAAGACAAAGCGGTCGCGGTTAGGCCAATCCGGATGTTCGGGGTGGTAACGCAGGAAGCGGCTCCACAGCGTGTAGCCCACCGGTGCCAGGCCCATGGGCGTGCCGGGGTGGCCGGAGTTGGCCTTTTGCACGGCATCCATGGCCAGGGTGCGAATGGTGTTGATGCATTGGGTGTCGACAGCAGTGGCAGCGTGAGTCATGAAACCGTTCTCCCTCGGGTGGCGATCTACAGTGGAGGGCAGGGCACGGCAAAGGTTTGATCCCATCATGCGCATTACGACGAACGGGACCGCCTTGACCCAAGACATGACAAGACCCCTTGGAATGGGCTAGTTTCAAGGCGTAGGCCATTGATCAACTTGCGGAGGTACTCCATGCCAGTGAAACACGACCTGTATCAGGATTTGGGTTTGAGCAAGGAAGAGGTCGACGGGCGTCGGGCGAAAAATCCCCATTTGAACGCGCTGTTTGATAAGTACAACACCGTCGATGAGCTGGTGGTGAGCGCCGAAAAGGCATCCGGTAGTGATGAGGCGTTGAAGAAGCTGAAGGATAAACGCCTGTTGGTTAAAGACGAGATCAGGGACTTGCTGCAATAAAACGTCCTACAGGACGCGGACATATTTGTTCAGAATTGTCTGAGCGACAGCCGGCGTTTCACTGCTTATGATGCCGGCCGTCCACCCGGCTCTGGGGACTGTTGCGGCGCAAGGATTGCGCTGCTGAGCCGGGCGGGCATCCTATTTCATGCACGCAGCGCCTGGATGCATTCATCCATGGAGCGCTGCTGCGTCTCGGCATACAGCTTCAATTCATCAATCGTCCGACGGCCCAGCGCCTGCTCGAATTGAGCCTGGTTCGAATGGGCTGTGTAGTGACTTTGCGCCGCATCGCCCAGGTTCGACTGGAAAATCCCCGCCGCACTCACCGGCAGAAAATCCTCATACACCAAAGGCTCCACCGCCACGTGCCCGGCCGCCATCAAGGCCTCCAACGTTTGCGGCTGACCGGCCTGGCCGCGTGCCGCCAAGCCTTTCTCGGTGACGAAGTAGCGGAAATACGCCAGGCCCTGTTCACGCATCTGCGCGTGGTTATCGGGGAAGGCCTGGAAGTGTTGCGCCATCAATTCGACGTAACGTGCAGCGTTGCCCTCATTCGGGAAGGCGCCCAGTTCGTCGCGCGCCGCGTTCAGCAACTGGTCGTACAGGGCGCGACCCTTTGGCGTCAACGCCACACCCCGTTGTTCTATTTCGCCGAAGCGCGCGCTGTGGCTGCCTTTTGCGTCGGTAAACGCGATGGGCTCGTCGAGCGCCTTGAAGCTGGTCTGACGCAGCAGGATCGGGCACTGGCGACGTGGCGGGCCTTCGATCACGGCTTTGGGCGTGATGCCTTTGCCGGGCATCGCGGCCTGCACCTGATCGATGTCCAGAGTACGTGGGGTCAGGTGATTGATGTGCGGACCTTTGAACGCCACCACGTCGGCGATCAGGCGATGCTGGTCGCTCAATTGCTGGTATTGGGCGCCGGTCACGGTGGCGGTGTGGTGCCAGCGAAAGGTTTCCAGGGCCTCGCGGATAAACGCTTGGGCATCCGCGGCGTTGAGGCCACCGTCGCGTTCGGCTTGCTCGATCAGCGCCAAGGCGCCAGGGGTGAAAATCGAGCGTTTGGCCAGGGCGCTTTCGGCGAAGGCGCGCAGCTCGAGGTTTTCGATCAGTTCCAGGCGTAGCAAGGACGTAAAGACGCGGAACGGGCTGGCCTGCAGCGCCTGTTCATGCACAGCGCGAAAGGCGGTGGAATGCACCGGCACACCGGCGGGTGTGAGGTCGTAATAGCCCACCGGCTGCATGCCCATCACCGCAAACAGACGGCCGATGGTGGCCAGCTCATGGGCGGTGCCCAGGCGGATGGCGCCGTGGCGTTCCATGGCCAGGCGCTCCATTTCACCGGTGCGCTGCAGTTGTTTGGCCAGGCCGGAATCACTGTCCAAAACCCGCGTGTTGGTCTCGGCCACCAACTCCATCAGCGCGCCATAAAGCGGAACTTCATCTCGGTACATGTCGGACATGGCCCTGGAAAAGTCTTTGCGAATCTCGTCGGGGCTGACATACGCGGCACTTGGCATAGAAAAATTCCTGAACACGGTGGTGAGGGTGCGGCCTTTCTCTGGATTCTGTTGGGCTTTAAGGGGGCTGGCAAACGAAGAATCCTCAGGACTTCATTCTGCAAATGAATGAAATGACATGAATATGACAAAAATCGGCGCCAGGAAAATTTCATTTTCACGGGTACTTTCCTAACTAATTCTTCACGAGGCGCGCCCCGGTCCTCATGAAACAATCGTTACGTTTGTAGGGATGAAAACGCCGTTTGCACACAACGCACATAAAAAAATGTTTAGGGGCCGTTACACATGAAAATTTCTACACTGGCGTTATCCATCACCGCAGCGTTGCTCGCGCAACACGCGTGCGCTGATGACTTCGGGCTCGGTTCTCTGGGCACGGGCACGGGTCACAGCGGTTTTCTTGAAGACAGCCATGCGGCTGTCAGTTCGCGGACCATGTACTACAGCGCGGACAACCGTTCGGGCACCAACAACGATCTGCGCGAAGCCGCGACCTTGCTGCGTTTTGACTACAAATCCGGCTACACCCAAGGCACCCTTGGCGTCGGTTTTGACGTGATGGCGTTCGGCGCCTTGCGTCTGGACGGTGGCGACGGCCACGCCGCAGGCCCGGGCCTGGCGGGTAACGGCAACAGCTTCTTCCCGACCAAAAACAACGGCACTGAACCCGCCGACAGTTTCAGTCGCGCTGCGGGTAACGTGAAATTCCGTATTTCCCAGACCGAGTTGCACGTCGGTGGCGGTTTGGCCCCGGTGTTGCCTATTCTGGTTTCCAACGACAGCCGTGTGGCGCCGCAGACCTTCGACGGCGGCATCCTGACCTCCAACGACATCCCCAACGTGACCTTCACCGGTGGTGAGCTCAACCGTGCCGAAGGCCGTGCTTCCAGCAACTCCACGGGCTTGAGCGTTGCCGGCGGTACCCGCGACAGCGACAGCTTCAAGTTCGGCGGTGTGGACTACAAACCGTTTGGCTCGTCCGACAACGCCATCGCTAAAAACCTGACGTTGCAGTACTACTACGCCGACCTGCAGGACTTCTACAAACAGAACTACTTCGGCCTGGTTCACGTGCTGCCATTGGGCAATGACCAATCGTTCAAGACTGACCTGCGTTACTTCGACAGCACCAGCGACGGCAAAAACGGTGACGCCGGCTACCAGTTCAACAACAACGGCGGCTACGCCAAGCACGCCGGTGAAGTGGACAACAAAACCTACAGCGCCGCGTTCACTTACCAGTTGGGTGGCAGCAGCCTGATGCTCGGTCACATCGGTGTGAGCGATGACGGCGGCTTCGTCTGGGTCAACCAGGGCAGCATCGCTGATCCAAACGCACAAGGCGCGGGCGGCAGCGATTTCTACCTGTTCACCGACGCCGTGGTGGGCCAGTTTTCCCGCGCGGGCGAGCAGGTCAATTTTGGCCAGTACTCCTACGACTTCAAGGCCCTTGTGCCAGGCTTGAAAGCCTCCGTGGCGTACCTGGACGGCACGGGCATCAAGTCCAAAGTGGCCGGTGGTTCGGATCAGAAAGAAAACGAAACCGACTTCCGGCTGGACTACGTGGTGCAGCAAGGCCCGCTCAAAGGCTTCGGCACCACCTTCCGTACTGGTACTTACAAAGGTCACAACACCGGCACTGCGGACCAGGACCAGACGCGCCTGATCTTCAACTACACCTACGCGATCTTCTAAGCTCGCGCCGCCACAAACGGAGGCCGCCTAGTCAGCGGCCTCTTTTTTTGCGCGCGCGAACACGACTTCATGTGCATCCGCGCACGGATGGGTTTTACACTGCCCCCACTGTGTCAGTGATGGAGGACCCAATGACGGCCACGCCCGCAACCAACATCCTTGCAACCCTTGAAGGCCAGCGCCTGGCCGCCGAAGACGCCGAGCGCTGGCGCGAGTGGGGCCCGTATCTGAGTGAACGCCAATGGGGCACGGTGCGCGAAGACTACAGCGCCGACGGCGATGCCTGGGCCTACTTCCCCCACGAACACGCCCGCAGCCGCGCCTACCGTTGGGGCGAGGACGGCCTGGCCGGCTTCAGCGACAAGGCGCAACGCTGGTGCCTGGGCCTGGCGCTGTGGAACGAGCGTGACAGCATCATCAAGGAGCGCCTGTTCGGCCTCAACAACGCCGAGGGCAACCACGGAGAAGACGTCAAGGAGCTGTACTTTTTTGTCGACGGCGTGCCCAGCCATGCCTATATGCGCATGCTCTACAAATACCCGCATGCGGCGTTTCCCTACGCCGACCTGATCGCCGAAAACGCCCGCCGTGGGCTTGAGGATGCCGAGTACGAAGTGCTCGACACCGGCGTATTCGAAGACAACCGCTACTGTGATGTAACGGTTGAATACGCCAAGCATCAGCCCGACGATATTTTCATGCGCGTCACCGTGCACAACCGCGCGGACCAGCCGACGCGTGTGCAGGTGCTGCCCCAACTGTGGGCGCGTAATGACTGGAGCTGGACCTTTGACGCGCCCAAGCCGCAGTTGCGCCTGGACGGTGAACGGGTGCTGGCCCGGCATCATGAGCTGACCGATCGCCATCTCAGCGCCTGGGGCGAGGACGGCCTGGAGTGGCTGTTCTGCGAAAACGAAAGCAACTTCCCCAAGCTCGATGGGCAACCGGCGCAGGGGCCGTTCAAGGACGGCATCAACGACTACGTGGTGGGCGGCGCAGACTCGGTAATCCGTCGCGACACGGGCACCAAGGTCGCCGCGCGTTTCAGCCTCGAACTGGCGGGCCAGCAGAGCAAAACCCTGTACCTGCGGTTTGCGCCGGTGGACGCGCCTGAGGTCAATGCACGCAAGCTGTTCGAGCTGCGCCGCCAGGAGGCGGACGACTTCTACGCCGCCTTGCAGCAAGGCATTGCCGATGCTGACGCGCGCAATGTGCAGCGTCAGGCCCTGGCCGGGTTACTGTGGTCCAAGCAGCTCTACTACTTTGATGTAAACCAGTGGCTCGACGGCGACCCCGCCCAACCCGCGCCGCCGCCCGAGCGCCTGCACATCCGCAATACCCATTGGCGGCACTTGTCGAACTTCGACATTTTGTCCATGCCCGACACCTGGGAGTACCCGTGGTACGCCTCCTGGGACCAGGGCTTCCAGGCCGTAGCGATGGCGCTGATTGATCCGGGGTATGCCAAGCAACAGCTGTTGTTGCTGGTCAAAGACCGTTTTATGCACCCCAATGGCCAGTTGCCGGCGTATGAATGGCGTTTCGACGACGCCAACCCGCCGGTGCATGCCTGGGCCAGTTGGCGCGTGTATCAGCAGGACAAGGCGCTGACCGGCGTGGGTGACATGGATTTCCTCGAGCGGATTTTCCACAAGCTGCTGCTGAATTTTTCCTGGTGGGTCAACCGTAAGGACGCCGAGGGCCGCAACCTGTTTCAGGGCGGCTTCCTGGGCCTGGACAACATCGCCTTGTTCGACCGCTCGGCCACCTTGCCGCCCGGCTACCAGCTGGATCAGGCCGACGGCACTGCGTGGGTCGCGGCGTATGCCCTGGACCTGATGCGCATCGGCCTGGAGCTGGCCAAGCGCAATGGGGTGTACGTGGATATCGCAGTGAAGTTTTTCGAGCACTTCCTGTACATCGCCGGTGCGATCAACCGTGTCGACGACAGCGCCGAAGGCTTGTGGGATGAGCAGGACCAGTTCTTCTACGATGTGCTGCACCGCCCGGACGGCCAGAGCGAGCCGGTGCGCCTGCGCTCCATCGTCGGCCTGATGCCGTTGTTTGCCGTGTTGGTGCTGGAGCAACGCGAGCACGAAGGCCTGCAAGGCTTGCGTGAGCGGCTGCTGGGCTTCATGAAACACCGGCCTGACCTCGCCAAGCTGGTGTCGCGCTGGAACGAACCGGGGCAGGGCAACCGCCTGTTGCTCGCCTTGCTGCGCGGCGAACGCACCAAGGACCTGCTGCGGCGCATGCTCGATGACCAGGAGTTTTTGTCGACGTTTGGCGTGCGCTCATTATCCAAGGCCTTTGCCGAGCAGCCGCTGGCGCTGAAGATGAACGGCGACACCCTGTGTGCGCGCTACCAGCCCGGCGAGTCCGACTCACGTTTGTACGGCGGCAACTCCAATTGGCGCGGGCCGCTGTGGATGCCGGTGAACTACATGCTGATCGAATCGCTGCGCGAGTTTCACCGCTACTACGCGGATAACTTCTCGGTGGAGTACCCGACGGGCAGTGGTTATCTGGCGTCCCTTGAAGAAGTGGCCGACAGCCTCAGCCAACGTTTGACCCGCTTGTTTTTGCGCGATGAAGATGGCCTGCGCCCGTCGATGGCGGGCTATGCGCAATTGGAAGCAGACCCGGCCAGTCGCGATCTGGTGTTGTTCCATGAGTATTTCCACGGCGAAACCGGGCGTGGGTTGGGGGCGTCGCATCAGACCGGGTGGAGTGCGTTGGTGGCGTTGTTGCTGCAGCCGAAAAGCTAAGCCGCACCACTGATTCACTTTTCTGTGGGAGCTGGCTTGCCATCAGCCACACACGGGTGGGCTGACCCACCGCTATCGCAGCATAGGTATCTACACAACCGGTTAACACGGAGTCTGTTGCAAGCCTGTTCGCCACAGGAGAAATTGGCTGCCTTCAAAAGTTGTGTAGATACCTATGGCTATCGCAGGCAAGCCAGCTCCCACATTAAAACTACATCGCTTGTGAAATGACGGGCAAAAAAATCCCGCCACCAAGAGGTCTGAATCAGGTAAATTCGCCGCCCCTTCAGACAAGGATGTAGACGATGGCGAATGTTATCGCGCGGGTTGGCAGTGCAGGCCTATTGGGGGTATTACTGATCACCTGCGTTGTGTTCATGACTTCACTGTATTCCCGAGAAAGCGCCGCGGCCCCGCTGATGATGCATTGCCGCGAATGCGAGAAAGGTGAGAACACCTTCGATGCAACAAAGTGGTTCAGCAGCGGCATGTACCGCCTTGAAACGGATATTGTTCCCAACCCTATGCGGTCGATGACTCGCACTCATCCGGTGGTCTTCAAGGCCAAGGACAATGACCAACTGGTAGAGGCCGCGCTGCGTGGAATCAGCGATGTGCTCCCATCCTTCGATTCCCGCACGTTTGAAGCACAGTGGCCCGTGTTAACCAAGCGCGTACGTTATAGCTACAGCTTTTTTATGGCACCTGATGAACCCCGGGACCTCTATGACATGTACTTGCAAGTGGGCAAATACAAGCTGGTGATCGTGGTTGGGCTTGACGTCAATACCGGTGAAATCACCGCCGAGTATGAAGGGCGTGTGATTCGTGAAAACGATGGTAATGACCCTGCGTACATGGACACGTTTGAAGAAATGGATGACGCCAACACCCGCTGACCGGGAGGCTGGCTGAACGAAAAATCCCGCCGGAAGGCGGGATTTTTTTGAGCACGGCGTTATCAGGCCGGGAACAGATCGCTCAGTTTCATGGCCAGCATCATGTCGCCTTCAGTGCGCAGCTTGCCGCTCATGAAGGCCTGCATGCCGTCGGTATCGCCGCTGACGATGCCTTCCATGGTTTCGCCGTCGGTCACCAAGGTAACCTGGGCGTCAGGGTTTTCGCCTTCCAGCAGTTCGCAGGTGTTGTTCTTGACCACCAGCGAGAAGTTCTGGGTGTCGTCGATACGGAAACCGAACACCAGGTCCAGGCCGTCTGCAGCGGCTGGGTTGAATTTGGCTTTCATTGCTTCTACAGCTTTGGCTACGTCAGTCATGGTTTCGATCCTTTAAGGTAGAGTCCAGTGACCTTGGGGTCACGGTTGGCCGCAATTCATCGGAATGTGATGAGCTGCGGCGCCTTCAACAGTTGCAAGTGGGTATGACTGTTGAAGGAAGCCAGTGCCACCTCGCGACCACGGAATTTAAGCTGGTTGAGCGAGGTGTTAACAATTTGCCAGTTCAGTTCAAAGGCCTGTGCGGCAGGCATTCGGGTAATCAGGTGGAGCAGGGCGGTAATGGTGCCGCCGGAAGTAAACACGGCGATCTTGTCGGTGTTCTCGGCGGCTTCCAGGATGCGTTGCAGGCCGCCCTGCACACGTTCCACGAAACCCAGCCAGCTTTCCAGACCGGGTGGGTCGTAGGTGCCGGCCAGCCAGCGCTCGATGATCAGGGCGAAAATGCGCTGGAACTCACTGCGGTTTTGCGCAGCGTTGCGCAGGATATCCAAGGCGTGAGGCTCGGTGGTCAGCAGGTCGGGGAGCAGGGCGCGGATAATCGCTTCGCCGTCGAATTCGTTGAAGGCCGGGTCGATTTCCGGTGCTGGGGCTGACAGGCCGAGGGCACGGTATTGATCGAATGCGGCGGAGGCAGTGTGCTGCTGGCGACGCAGGTCGCCAGACAGGCAGCGGTCAAACGTCAGGCCCAGGTCGGCCAGGTGGCGACCGAGTACTTGCGCTTGCTCTACGCCGACGGGCGACAGGACGTCATAGTCGTCTGCACCGAAGGAGGCCTGGCCATGTCGAATCAGATAGATGCTGCCCACGTCCGTTTTCCCGGTACGTTGAAAGTCTGGCGAGGTTATGAGGATGGCAGGGAGCTGTCAATGAAAAAACATACGCTTGTTTTAAAAGCGCGTTAGAGGACGACTGCTGGCGGTTTGAGCACTGGTCCGAAGGCGGTGCCGTCGGTATGCTGGGGCCATCCGCGCCTGGCGCCGTGCTTTTTTAAGGAGACATATGGATTTTTTGGCCGAATACGCGAGCTTTCTGGCGAAGACCGTCACCCTGGTGGTCGCTATTCTGGTGGTACTGATCAGTTTCGCCGCGCTGCGCAGCAAGGGGCGGCGCAAATCCGCCGGCCAATTGCAGGTCAGCAAGCTCAATGATTTCTACAAAGGCCTGCGTGAGCGCCTCGAGTCGAGCCTGCTCGACAAGGACCAGCTCAAGGCCCTGCGCAAATCCGAAAGCAAGACCGAAAAGAAGAACAGCAAGAAGAAACCCGAGGCCAAGCCACGGGTATTTGTGCTGGATTTTGACGGCGACATCAAGGCCTCGGCCACCGAGAGCCTGCGCCATGAAATCACCGCGCTGCTGAGCCTGGCCACGCCGAAAGACGAAGTGGTGCTGCGCCTGGAAAGCGGCGGCGGCATGGTGCACAGCTATGGTCTGGCCTCGTCGCAGCTGGCGCGTATTCGTCAGGCCGGCGTGCCGTTGACCGTGTGCATCGACAAGGTTGCGGCCAGCGGCGGCTACATGATGGCGTGCATAGGCGAGAAGATCATCAGCGCACCCTTTGCCATCCTCGGCTCCATTGGCGTGGTGGCGCAGCTGCCCAACGTCAACCGCCTGCTGAAAAAGCACGACATCGACTTTGAAGTGCTGACCGCCGGAGAGTACAAACGCACCCTCACCGTGTTTGGCGAAAACACCGAGAAGGGGCGGGAGAAGTTCCAGGAAGACCTGGACATCACCCATCAGTTGTTCAAGAACTTTGTGTCGCGCTATCGCCCGCAGTTGGCAATCGATGACGTCGCGACCGGAGAAGTGTGGCTGGGTGTTGCAGCGCTCGATAAACAACTGGTCGACGAACTGCAAACCAGCGACGAATACCTGGCGACCAAGGCCAAGACGGCCGAGGTGTTCCACCTGCACTACGCCGAGCGTAAAAGCCTGCAAGAACGCGTGGGCCTGGCGGCCAGCGGCTCGGTGGACCGTGTATTGCTGACCTGGTGGAGCCGGTTGACCCAGCAGCGATTCTGGTAACCCACATCTGAAGACCCAGGTGATCCATGTGGGAGCGGGCTTGCCCGCGATGGCGGTGGCATAGGCAACATAGTTGTCGGCTGATACACCGTAATCGCGGGCAAGCCCGCTCCCACATTTTAGTTTTGCGCCAGGGCGGGTATAGGCTTTCGCATCAACGTCCCCACCACCAACGCCCCCAGCAACCCCAAC